>CAYNUN010000372.1:0-2515 GCA_964400345.1 uncultured Methylobacteriaceae bacterium | reverse complement strand
GCGCCTGCTCGCGCGACAGCTCGCCCTCGTTGACCGCGCGCTGGAGCAGGAGCCAGGAGGCGAGCTGCATCAGCCGCGTGGTGAGGCGCATGCTTTCCGTGGAATAGGCGAGCGCGACGTCGCGCGGCAGAAAGCGCGTATGGTCGCGGCCCTCGCCGTCGAGATAGGCGGCGGCCTCCTCGACGAGGTCCATTCCTTCGCCGAACAGGTCGCGGAATCCCGACGAATGGACGAAAGGACGCGTGAAGGAGACCGGGCTCCCCGCCTCCGTCGCGTCTCTGTCCGCCGATCCCGTCATGCCTGCCGTCCTTGGTTGCGGAGACGACCATATACGCCCGCGCGACGCCGCGCCTCATTGGCAAACGGTTAGGGTTAATCCCGAGCAAACCGCAGGCGCCGAGGCGTGCCGGGCCTCCGACCCCGACCCCGTTTCCGACGCGCGCTTCTAGAGCTTGAAGGCCTGTTCCGCCGCGAGGCGCGACGCCGACTTGGCTCGTCTCGCGGCGTCCAGCCTTTCGATTTCGGCGCGCAGCGCCTCGATCCGCTCCTGCAGCTCGTCGATCGAGAGCGCGGAAAGATCCTGCCCGATCTCATGGATCGCGGGCTTGGGGCGGGGCCGTTCTTCCGGTTCACCGAACATGGCGGGGCTCCCCTCGATGCGTTCCGCAGTGTGACGCGCCGGGACGCCGCCCTCAAGTCCGCGGCCGAAGATGCGGCGCGAACAAGCTCCAGGAGGAACGAAGGGTTCGATTGCGTCCCGCACGCGACGCGCCTATATATGCGACGTTCCCGCAATGCTCAGGCGTTTTCGGGGTTCCGGCCGGTGATGCGGGCCGGCGCGCCCGAGAGCCTTTACCCGTCTTTGCACGGGCCCGTCATGGAGACCTCGATATGAGCAACGGTCCGCTGATGCCGAAGGCGACCGCCGTTTGGCTGGTCGACAACACGGCTCTGTCCTTCGATCAGATCGCCGAGTTCTGCAAACTGCATCCGCTCGAGGTGAAGGGCATCGCCGACGGCGAAGTCGCGGCGGGCATCAAGGGCATGGATCCGGTCGCCTCCGGACAGCTTTCCCGCGACGAGATCGCCAAGGCCGAGCGCGATCCGAATCACCGCCTCAAGCTTCTCGTCTCGCAGGTCCGCGTTCCCGAGGTGAAGCGCCGCAAGGGTCCGCGCTACACGCCGCTGTCGCGCCGGCAGGACCGGCCGAACGCCATCCTCTGGCTGCTGCGCAATCATCCGGAGCTCAAGGACGCGCAGATCATGCGCCTCGTCGGCACGACGAAGACCACGATCGACCAGATCCGCGACCGTTCCCATTGGAACGCCGCCAATCTCGCGCCGATGGATCCGGTGACGCTCGGCCTCTGCTCGCAGATCGATCTCGATTTCGAAGTCGCGCGCTCCGCCAAGGACCGTCCCGCCGTCGTCGAGGACTCCGGCCAGACGCTGCTGCCCGCGGAGGTCACCACCGCGCCGCAGGCGCCCGCCGATCCCTTCGAGGATTTCGAGCGCCCCGCGATGCGCGAGGAGCGCGAGGAGCGGATCGACGTCAATTCCGTCTTCGCGAAGCTCAAGCAGCTCAAGACGCCCGACGACGAGTGACGCCGCCCTGCGGCGGATGCACGCAAGACGCGAAGGGGAGGCTGCGGCCTCCCCTTTTTTGTCGGTCGTTCACGCGCTGTTAACCACGGGCGCTGCATTCGATGGATACGGAGGGAACGGTCCGGCGTTTCCTGATTCTCTTCGGGCCGTCGCTCGGGCGCGGCTCGACCGATGCGGCTGCGACGGGATCGACAAGGAGTGAGGACATGACGCTTTCGACGTTCCGGACCGCCCGGCTGGCGGTCGTTCTGGGTGCGGCCCTGGCGCTGGGCGCCTGTTCGTCCGACAAGGCCGCCGACGGCGCCGCGGGCTTCGGTTCGGGCGGCATGGGCGCGGGCGGCGCGGGCACGCCGGGCAGCACGCAGGATTTCGTCGTCAATGTCGGCGACCGCGTCTTCTTCGAGACGGATTCGTCGGATCTGACGCCCACCGCCATCGGCGTTCTCGACAAGCAGGCCCAGTGGCTGCAGCGCTACACGGGCTATGCGATCACCATCGAGGGTCATGCCGACGAGCGCGGCACCCGCGAATACAACTTCGCCCTCGGCGCGCGGCGCGCCCAGACGGTGCGCGACTATCTCGCCTCCAGGGGCGTGCCCGCCAACCGCATCAAGACGATCTCCTTCGGCAAGGAGCGCCCCGTCGCGGTCTGCGACGACATCTCCTGCTGGTCCCAGAACCGCCGCGGCGTCACCGTGCTCGGCGGTCAGGCCGGGATGTGATCCCGACCGTCCGGTCCTGAATTCCGGAACGGCGCCTTCGGGCGCCGTTTTCGTTCGTCGGTACAAAGGTTCCCGTCTTCGTGCCGTGCCATCCCGGGCCGCAAAGCGGACCCGGGATCCGGCTCTTCGGTCGGCGAGCAAGCGGCGACGGTGTTTCTCGGCTCCCGGCTCTCCCCTTCGCCGCGGCC
>CAYNUN010000371.1:0-2523 GCA_964400345.1 uncultured Methylobacteriaceae bacterium | reverse complement strand
TCACGGCCGAGCGCTACCGCGCGATGCGCGCCGCCTCCGCCGCGGGGGCCGCCGTCGCGGTGCTGGGCTTCGAGGCCCGCGACCCGGCGGGATATGGTCGCCTGATCGTCGAAGACGGGCGGCTTCTGGCGATCCGGGAACACAAGGACGCGACGGAGGCGGAGAAGGCCGTCACGCTGTGCAATGCGGGGCTGATGGCGCTCGACGGAAGCAAGGCGTCGGAGATCTTGTCGGCGATCGGCTGCGACAATGCGCAGAACGAATTCTACCTCACCGACGCCGTCGCCGAAGCGCGCGGGCGGGGCTGCGACGTGGCCGTCGTGATCGCGCCGGAAGACGAGGTGATGGGCGTGAACGACCGCGTCCAGCTCGCCGCCGCCGAAGCCTCGCTCCAGCGTCGGCTGCGCGAAGCCGCGATGCGCGAGGGCGCGACGCTCGTCGCGCCTGAGACGGTGCATTTTTCGTGGGACACGAAGCTGGGACGAGACGTGGTCGTCGAGCCGAACGTGGTCTTCGGTCCGGGCGTGACGGTCGGCGACGGGGTCACGATCCACGCTTTCTCGCATCTCGAAGGGACGAGCCTCGCCGCGGGATCGTCCGTCGGACCGTTCGCGCGGCTTCGTCCGGGCGCGAAGATCGGACCCGGCGCGCGGGTCGGCAATTTCGTCGAGATCAAGAATGCGGATCTCGAAGCGGGCGCCAAGGTGAACCACCTCACCTATATCGGCGACGCACGGGTGGGCGAGGGGGCCAATATCGGCGCGGGTACGATCACCTGCAATTACGACGGCTACGGCAAATACCGCACCGACATCGGCAAAGGGGCCTTCGTCGGCTCGAATTCTTCGCTCGTCGCGCCCGTCACGATCGGGGACGGGGCCTATGTCGGTTCCGGCTCGGTGGTGACCAAGGACGTGCCCGCGGATGCGCTCGCGGTGGCGCGGGGGCGTCAATCCGTGATCCAAGGTTGGGCCGCGGCCTTCCGCGAAAGGATGAAGGATCGCAAGAAACGCTGAAACGTTCGTGTTTTAGCGTTTCGGTCAGCGCGAATGTAACGGGCCGTCACTCAAATTGATTTGGAAAGATCGGGGCTCCGACATACCCCGATCCGCGGCCATCGCTCGGAGAAGAATTTTCATGTGCGGCATCGTCGGCATACTCGGCAAGGAACCCGTCGCCCCGTTGCTCGTCGACTCGCTCCGGCGGCTCGAATATCGCGGCTACGACTCCGCGGGCATCGCGACGCTGGAAGACGGTCGGCTGACCCGCCGGCGCGCCGAAGGCAAGCTGCGCAATCTTGAAGGTCGGCTGCGCGATGAACCGCTCGGGGGCACGATCGGCATCGGCCATACCCGCTGGGCGACGCACGGCCGCCCGAACGAGCGCAACGCGCATCCGCACGCCACCGACCGTCTTGCGGTGGTCCACAACGGCATCATCGAGAATTTCCGCGAACTGCGGCAGGAATTGGAGGCCGGCGGCGACGTTTTCGAGACGGAGACCGACACGGAAGTCGTGGCCCGGCTCGTCACCCGCGAGATGCGCAAGACCAACGATCCCGCCAAGGCGGTGGCCGCCTCTCTCCCGCAGCTTCGCGGCGCATTCGCGCTCGCCTTTCTGTTCGACGGCCATGACGATCTGATGATCGGGGCGCGCAAGGGCGCGCCGCTCGCCATCGGCTACGGCGACGGGGAGATGTATCTCGGCTCGGACGCCCTGGCGCTCGCGCCCTTCACGCGGACGATCAGCTATCTGGAGGACGGCGACTGGGCGGTTCTCGACCGGACGAGCGCGGTGATCCGCGACGCCTTCGGCGCGAAGGTGAAGCGCCCGCGCATCCAGACCTCGGCCGGGGCCTTCCTCGTCGACAAGGGCAATCACCGCCATTTCATGGCGAAGGAGATCCACGAACAGCCGGAGGTCGTCGGCCGGACGCTCTCCCATTATCTCGACATGGCCAATGGTCGCGTCCGCATGCCCGAGGGGCTGCCGTTCGATTGGAAGTCGATCGACCGCATCACGATGTCGGCCTGCGGCACGGCCTATTACGCGGGCCTTGTCGGCAAATATTGGTTCGAGCGCTATGCGCGCATTCCGGTCGAAATCGACGTCGCTTCCGAGTTCCGCTATCGCGAGGCGCCCTTGTCCGACAAGGGACTGGCGCTCGTCATTTCCCAGTCCGGCGAGACGGCCGACACGCTGGCGGGCCTCCGTTATGCCAAGGATTGCGGGCTCCCCGTGCTCGCGGTCGTCAATGTCCCGACCTCGACGATCGCCCGCGAAAGCTCGGCCGTCGCCCCGACCCTCGCGGGTCCGGAGATCGGCGTGGCCTCGACCAAGGCCTTCACCTGTCAGCTCGCGGTGCTCGCCTGCCTCGCCATCGGCGCGGGCCGGGCGCGGGGCACGATCGATGCGGCGAAGGAGCGCGAACTCGTCGCCGAACTCGTCAAGGTGCCGGGCCTGATGGCCGAGGCGCTGCAGACCGAGACCGCCATCGAACATGTCGCGCGCGACATCGCCAAG
>CAYNUN010000370.1:0-2560 GCA_964400345.1 uncultured Methylobacteriaceae bacterium | reverse complement strand
CGGCGGGTACCGAAGCGTGAGTCAGGATCGCGGGGTGTTCGATGAGGCGTTCGACCCCGCCGAGGCTTTCCGCGAGCGTGAACAATTCGCAGGCTTCGAGGAAACGCCGCGCGCCGTCGAGATCGGTCTTCAGACGCGCGGTGATGATGCCGCCGTAACCGTGCATCTGCTCGCGCGCGATGCGGTGCTGCGGATGGCTCGACAGGCCGGGATAGATCACGCTCGCCACCGCCGGGTGCTTCTCGAGCATGGCGGCGATTTCCAGCCCGGACGCGCAGTGACGCTCCATGCGGAGATTGAGCGTCTTCAGGCCCCGGAGCGCGAGGAAGCTGTCGAACGGCCCCGACACCGCGCCGACCGCGTTCTGCAGGAACGTCATCTTTTCGACGACCTCGGGACGGTCGCCGACCACGGCGACGCCGCCGATCATGTCGGAATGGCCGTTGAGATATTTCGTCGTGGAATGCACCGCCATGTCGAAGCCGAAATCGAGCGGCTTCTGGATATAGGGGCTCGCGAAGGTGTTGTCGGCGACGAGCAGGATGCCGTGCCGCCGGCCGAACTCCGCCACCTTGCGCATGTCCGTGATGCGCAGCATCGGGTTGGTCGGCGTCTCCACCCAGATCACGCGGGTCTCGGGCCTGAGCGCGGTTTCGAGCGCCGCGGGATCCGTCATGTCGACGAAGCTCACGGCGAGCCCCGCCGTCTTCGCCTTCACGCGCTCGAAGAGACGCCGCGTGCCGCCGTAGAGATCGTCGGACGCAATGATGTGCGAGCCCGCGTCCAGCATGTCGAGGATCGTGGAGATCGCCGCGAGCCCGGAGGCGAAGGCGAAGGCGGACGAGCCGTTTTCGAGATCGGCCATGCAGCGCTCGAAGGCCATCCGCGTGGGATTGTGCGTGCGCCCGTATTCATAGCCCAGATGCTCGCCGGGGCTCTTCTGCGCATAGGTGGACGTCGCATAGATCGGCACCATGACGGCGCCCGTCAGCGGGTCGTTGCGCTGGCCGCCATGGACGCAGCGGGTCGCGAAGCTCTGGTCGTTGCGGCTCATCTCGGTTCTCCGCGGGAGGGGGCGGCGTCAGAAGCGCCAGCCCTGCGCCCGGATCCATTCGTCGTTGAAGAGTTTGGAAAAATACTTCGCGCCGCTGTCGCAGACGAAGGTCACCACGCGTTTGGGCTCGTCCTGCTTCCGGCACCAGCGCAGCGCCGCGGCAAGCAAAGTCCCCGAGGAGGTTCCCGCCAGCACGCCGTCGCGCAGGAGGACTTCGCGGGCGGTGCGGAAGCTCTCCTCGTCGGAGATCGAAAAGGCTTCGTCCACGAGCGAGAGATCGCAGTTCGGCGGCACGAAATCCTCGCCGATCCCTTCGACCTTCCAGCTCCCCGGCGTCGACGAGCGCCCGGTGTTCACGAGATCGGCGAGAATCGAGCCGACCGGATCCGCAAGGATGATCTTCGTCTTCGGCGAATGCGCCTTGAGATAACGACCGACGCCCGAAAGCGTGCCGCCCGAGCCGACGCCGCAGACGAAGGCGTCGACGTCGCCGCCCATCTGGGCGAGGATTTCGGGACCCGTGCTCGCCTCATGCGCCGCCGGATTCGCAGGGTTGGCGAACTGGTCCATGTAGAGCGCGCCGGGGATCGACGCGGCCAAGGCCACGGCCATGTCCTGATAATATTCGGGATGGCCCTTCTCGACGTCCGACCGCGTCATGACGACTTCCGCGCCGACGGCGCGCAGATGCGCGATCTTCTCGTCGGACATCTTGTCGGGAACCACGAGAACGGTGCGGTAGCCCTTGCGCGCCGCGATCAGCGCCAAGGCCGCGCCCGTATTGCCCGCAGTGGCTTCGACCACGGTCCCGCCGGGCTTCAACCGGCCCTGCGCTTCCGCCGCCTCCATCATCGCCCGTGCGGGGCGATCCTTGATGGAACCGCTCGGATTGGAACTCTCGAGCTTCGCGAAAAGCCGGCAGGGACCCGCGTCGAGACCCGTGAGTTCGACGAGCGGCGTATCGCCGATCATATCGAGGATGTTCGTCATAAACACGCCTTTAGCCGTGTATTCCCGAAAAGGACATCCCCTATCGGATAATTCGTCGAGACCGCGAAGGGCCGGACGCGAGCCCTGTCGTCGCGCGCCGCTCGTCGCGCCCGATGACCCTTACGGCCGAGACGGCTACGCGGATGCGTATCTCCGCCCTATCTACCCCGCCGCGATCGCGACGCAGGGCCGCTCGGCCCGCGTTTCGTGCCCCGAAGAGGATGCTCCACGATGCTCAATACGCCCCGTTCCCGCCGCGGCATGGTCACCTCGCCGCATCATCTCGCGAGCGAGGCGGGCCTTCGCGTTCTCCGCGAGGGCGGCAATGCGGTCGAGGCCGTGATCGCCATGGCGGCTTCGCTGGCCGTCGTCTATCCGCACATGACCGCCATCGGCGGCGACGGCTTCTGGCTCGTCTCGAAGGACGGCGGCGAACCGATCGCGATCGATGCATGCGGCGCGGCCGCCCGTGCGGCGACCCCCGAACTCTATGCGGCGCAGGGGCTCGCCGCGATC
>CAYNUN010000369.1:0-2567 GCA_964400345.1 uncultured Methylobacteriaceae bacterium | reverse complement strand
CAGTGCGCGCGGGCGATGCAGAAGTCGATGGCCTCGATCATGGCGCGCTTCATCGGCCCGTCGCGGAACAGAGCGAGCGCGTCGCGGGCGATGTCGCCGTAATGACGGGCGCGTTCCACCGTGTCCTCGATGGTGCGGTGCTTGCGCATGAGGCCCATGGCCTGTTCGAGATCGGCGTCGGACGCCTCGCCCTGTTCGAGCGCGCGCTTCCAGAAGTCCCGCTCCGCCTCGCTGCCGCGCCGGAAGGCGAGGACGACGGGGAGGGTGATCTTCCCCTCGCGGAAATCGTCGCCGACATTCTTGCCGAGCTTCTCGCCGGCGCCGCCGTAATCGAGCGCGTCGTCGATCAGCTGAAAGGCGATGCCGAGATTCATGCCGTAGCTGCGGCAGGCCGACTGCTCCGCCTTGCCCTTGCCCGCGATGATCGGCCCGACCTCGCAGGCCGCGGCGAAGAGCGCGGCGGTCTTGGCGCGGACCACGGCGAGGTATTCGTCCTCGGTGGTCGCGGTGTTCTTGGCGACCGAGAGCTGCATGACCTCGCCTTCGGCGATGACGGTCGCGGCGGTGGAGAGCACGTCGAGCGCCTGCAGCGAGCCGACTTCGACCATCATCCTGAAGGCCTGGCCCAGCAGGAAATCGCCGACGAGCACGCTCGCCTCGTTGCCCCACAGCATGCGGGCCGCGAGCTTGCCGCGGCGCATCTCGCTGTTGTCGACCACGTCGTCATGCAGCAGCGTGGCGGTGTGCATGAATTCGACGGAGGCGGCGAGCTTCATGTCGCCTTCGCCGTCATAGCCGCAGAGCTGGGCGGTCGCGAGCGTCAGCATCGGACGAAGCCGCTTGCCGCCCGAATCGATGAGATGGCGCGCGATTTCGGGAATCAGCGCCACGTCGGAGCCGACCCGGGAGATGATCTGGCGGTTGACGCGCTCCATCCCCGGCGCGACGAGCCGCATCAGCGGCTCTATGCTCGGGGCCGGGGCGGCCTTGCCTTCCAAAGACACGACGACACCCACCGGACCATCCTTGAAACGGGGTACGCAAACCGAAAAACCACGCGCAAACTGCCACGCCGGCCGCTTGCGGGCAACTTCGCCCCTTGACGCAAGGGCGGGCGGGGCTTCTGCATGACCGGAAATCGGACCTCCACGCCCGGAACGGTGGCCGCCCTTGCACGAGCTGATCCGCACGAACGACCTCGTCCTGATCTCCTTCGTCGAGGCGCTCATGGCCTCGGCGGAGATCCATGTCTTCGTCGCGGACCGGCACATCAGCGCGACGGAGGGTTCGATCGGGCTGTTTCCGCGCCGGATCTGGGTGGCGGAGGAGGATGCGGAGGAGGCGCGGCAAGTCCTGATCGACAACGGTCTCGAAGCCGAGCTGCGCCCGTGAGCGCCGATGCCGCCCTCGCGACCGTGGGACCGCACGCCTTTTTCGGGGGGTTGATCCACATCCGCGAGGCCGCCGACGGCCATCGCGCGGGCACCGACGCGGTGCTGCTGGCCGCGAGCGCGCCCGCGGATTTCGCGGGCCGCCTCGTGGATGCGGGAACCGGATCGGGTGTCGTGGGGCTGGCGGTCGCGGCGCGGCGACCGGCCATCCGCGCGCTGCTCGTCGACCGTGATCCGGTCGCGCTGGCGCTTGCGGCGGCCAATGCGGCGGAGAACGGCCTCGCCGACCGGGTCGAGATCCGTGCTGCCGATCTCCTCGCCCCGGCCCGCGAACGTGCGGCGGCGGGTCTCGTCGAGCGCTCGGCCGATCTCGTGCTGACCAATCCGCCCTTTCACCCCGCGGGCCGGGTGCGCCCCTCGCCGGACGCGCGGCGCGCGGGGGCGCATGTGCTGGGCGACGACGATCTCGTGCGTTGGGTGCGGGCCTGCGGGGCGCTGCTGGTGCCCAAGGGCGAATTCGTGATGATTCACCGGCCGGAGGCGCTCGCGACGATCCTCGCGGCGCTGGCGGGAACCTTCGGCGCGGTCGCGGTGCTGCCGGTGCATCCGCGTGCCGACCGCCCTGCCGTGCGGGTGCTGGTGAAGGCGGTGAAGGGCAGTCGCGCCCCGCTCTCGCTGCGGCCGGGCCTTGTGCTGCAGGACGCCGACGGCCGGCCGACGCCGGAAGCGGATGCGATCGCACGGGGGCGGGCGTCCGTCGCGTGGTGAGGCAAGCCTCGCGGCGGCGCGCGGTTTGGGCTAGAACCCCGGCTCCCGCCACGAGGATCCGCCCCTCCATGACCGAGCGCCTGCGCGCCGACCGCCTGCTCGTCGAACGCGGCTTCTTCGAAAGCCGCGCCAAGGCGCAGGACGCCATCGCCGCCGGGCTGGTAAGCGCGGACGGACGGCCCGTGCGCAAGGCCTCGGACGAGATCGCCCGCGGGGCCGAGATCGCGGCGGAGGCGGCGCATCCCTGGGTATCGCGCGGCGGGGTGAAGCTCGCCCATGCGCTCGACGCCTTCGGCATCGACCCGGCGGGCCGGACCTGTCTCGACGCCGGGGCCTCGACGGGCGGTTTCACGGAGGTGCTGCTGTCGCGCGGCGCGGCCTCGGTCACCGCCGCCGATGTGGGGCACG
>CAYNUN010000368.1:0-2568 GCA_964400345.1 uncultured Methylobacteriaceae bacterium | reverse complement strand
CAACGTACTGGGGCAGGCTGATCGGCGGGGCGATTATCTGCGCGCCGGCGAACTGACCTATGGCGTAATTCCCGATCTCGAGTTAAAACTCTCGGAAACGGAAGCGAATACCGGCGCGCTAGTCGAAGCAGCGGTAACCGCCGACCATATCGCCCAGGTCATCTCGCGCTGGACCGGCGTGCCGGTCGACAAAATGCTTGAGGGTGAACGCGAGAAGCTGCTCCATATGGAGGAAGAACTCGCGAAACGCGTCGTCGGCCAGCACGAAGCCGTCGCGGCGGTCTCGACCGCCGTGCGCCGCGCGCGCGCGGGTTTGCAGGATCCGAACCGGCCGATCGGCAGCTTCATCTTCCTTGGCCCCACGGGCGTCGGCAAGACGGAGCTGACCAAGGCGCTGGCGAGTTTCCTGTTCGACGACGAAACCGCGATGGTGCGTCTCGACATGTCGGAATATATGGAGAAACATTCGGTTGCGCGTCTGATCGGCGCGCCGCCCGGCTATGTCGGCTATGAAGAAGGCGGCGCCCTGACCGAAGCCGTCCGGCGTCGACCCTATCAGGTCGTGCTGTTCGACGAGATCGAGAAGGCGCATCCGGACGTGTTCAACGTCCTGCTGCAGGTGCTCGACGACGGGCGGCTGACGGATGGCCAGGGCCGCACGGTCGACTTCCGCAACACGCTGATCATCATGACCTCGAATCTCGGGTCGGAATATCTCGTGAACCAGCCGGAGGACGAGGATTCGGACGTCGTGCGCAACGAAGTGATGGCGGTGGTGCGTTCGCATTTCCGCCCCGAATTCATCAACCGCGTGGACGAAATCATCCTGTTCCACCGGCTGCGCCGCGATCAGATGGGCGCGATCGTCGACATCCAGATGACGCGGCTGCAGAAGCTGCTCGACGAGCGGAAGATCGCGATCACCCTGTCCGACGACGCGCGGACCTGGCTGGCCGAGCACGGCTATGACGCGGCCTACGGGGCGCGGCCGTTGAAGCGCGTGATCCAGAAGAACGTGCAGGACCCGCTGGCGGAGCTGATCCTTTCGGGCGCGATCAAGGACGGCGACGTCGTGCCCGTCGATGCGGGCGCGCTGGGCCTCGTCATCGGCGAGCATCCGGTGACGAAGGAGCAGCGCCCGCCGCGGGCGAAACTGAACTGAGGCGACGCGCCCCCGCCTTGAAGCCTCCTCGGAACGCCCGGCCTTCGCGCCGGGCGTCTTCGTTCCGAGAGAGGTTCTTCCCGCCGCTCCCGGCTTCTCCCGCAACGGCGGCGATTGCGCTCGGCGCGGCCTTGTTGTTCAAAGGCGGGGACCGAGCGTTCACCGGCATTCAGGGGCTGCGACCCCGCGTGTCGGCAACCAAGAGACTTCAGGGAGAATACGCCATGCTGCACGTCGTCGACTCGTTCGGCCGCATCGGTGAGGAGAACGCCTTCGCGGTGCTGGCCCGGGCCACGGAACTGCAGCGGCAGGGCAAGGACATCATCAATCTCGGCATCGGCCAGCCCGATTTCGCGACGCCGGACCACATCGTCGAGGCGGCGATCAAGGCGCTGCGCGACGGCCATCACGGCTATACGCCGGCGACGGGCATCCTGCCGCTGCGCGAGGCCGTCTCGGCCGATCTCCACAAGCGCTTCGGCGTCGACGTCTCGCCCGACCTCGTGATGATCGTGCCGGGCGGCAAGGTCACGATGTTCATGGCGATCCTGATGTTCGGCGCGCCGGGCGTCGAGATCATGTATCCGGATCCGGGCTTCCCGATCTATCGCTCGATGATCGAATTCACGGGTGCGACCCCGATCCCGGTGCCGATCCGCGAGGAGAACGGCTTCGCCTTCTCGGCCGAAGAGACGCTGTCGCTGATCACGCCGAAGACCCGCCTCCTGATCGTCAACTCGCCCGCTAATCCCACGGGCGGCGTGACGCCGAAGGCGGAGATCGACAAGCTCGTCGCGGGCCTCGCGAAGCACCCCGATCTCGCGATCATGTCGGACGAGATCTACGGCCAGATGACCTATGACGGGCTGGAGCACCAGACGCTCCTCGCCTATCCCGAGATCCGCGACCGCCTGATCGTGCTCGACGGCTGGTCGAAGACCTATGCGATGACGGGCTGGCGCATGGGCTATTCGGTGTGGCCGAAGCCGCTCTACGACGCGGCGCGCAAGCTCGCGGTGAACTCCTATTCCTGCGTCAACGCCTCGGCCCAGTTCGCGGGCCTCGCCGCGCTGACCGGTCCGCAGGACGCGGTGCATGCGATGGTCGCGGAGTTCGATCGTCGCCGGAAGATCGTCGTCGAGGGGCTGAACAAGCTCCCCGGAGTGTCGGCCGCGACGCCGACGGGCGCGTTCTACGCCTTCCCGAACATCTCGAAGACGGGCTGGAAGGCGAAGCCGCTCGCCTCGGCGCTGTTGGAGGAAACGGGCGTGGCGACGATCGGGGGCCCGGATTTCGGCGTCTACGGCGAAGGCTATATCCGACTGTCCTACGCGAATTCGGCGGAGAACATCCTGCGCGCGCTCGACCGCATGGGCGACTTCCTCGCGAGCCGCAAGGCGGCGTGA
>CAYNUN010000367.1:0-2569 GCA_964400345.1 uncultured Methylobacteriaceae bacterium | reverse complement strand
GGGCATCCACGTCTTCTCGTCGCCGGCCCAAGGCGTGGATGCCCGCATGCGCGGGCATGACGGGTGGGGTGCGAGCGGTTCTTGCTCTTTTGCCTACTGCCTACTGCCTACTGCCTATTGCCTACTGCCTATTCCCGCTTCCCGAGGAAGACGTGGATGCCCGCATGCGCGGGCATGACGGTGGGGTGAGCGGTTCTTGCTCTTTTGCCTACTGCCTACTGCCTACTGCCTACTGCCTACTGCCTGATGCGCGGGCATGACGGAGAGGGTTACAACAGGGCCGCGGCTTGCCTGACGAGCCGCGCGAGATGCGGGCTCGTGGGCAGATCGTCGACGCGGTCGGGGTCCATCCAGAGGACTTCGCCCGCTTCCGGTCCGGTCCGCGGCTCGCCCGACAGCCAGCGGCAGGCGAAGGCGTTGACGACGAAATGCCGGACGATCCTGCCGTCGGCTTCGCGCTCGATGATGTCGACGTGGCCCGCGAGTCCGACGATCTCGGCCTCGACGCCCACCTCCTCCATCAGTTCGCGCAGCGCAGCCTCGTGCAGCGTCTCGCCGAGTTCGACGATGCCGCCGGGAAGCGAGAAGACCTTGTCCGCGGGCGGCTTGGTGCGTGAGGCGAGCAGAACCTTCCCGTCCCGGAACACGGCCGCGCTCGCCGCGAGGAAGGGGCGGGACGGGTAGAGGCGGGACTCGGTCACGCGGCGTCCCAGAGGCGGAGTACGCCGAACGCGTCGAGGGCCCTGTCGGCGGAAACGAGGGCCAGATCCTCGACGATCGCTTGCGCGCAGAGCATGCGATCGAATGGGTCCTTATGGTCAGGAGGCAGGCTGCCCGCCAAAGAGGCATGCCGAATGCCGATCGGAAGATCGTACAGACCGCCGCGCTCCAACTCGCCGCCGAAGTCGCTGATCAGCGGCTCGACGCCGCTCAGCTTGCCAAGGCGGAATTTCGTCGCGATCTCCCAAGCTGAGGCTGCGCTCACGAAAGTGCGTTCCGCCTCGTTCTCGATCATCGCCTTGATGCGTGTCGGAAAACGGCTCGATCCCTCCATGAACCAGATCAGTGCATGGGTATCGAGGAGGATCCTCATCGCCCCTCCCAGAGCGCGAGTTCGTCGTCCGGCAGCGGGTCGAAGAACTCTGGACCTAGGGAGATCCGCCCCTGGAGGGTGCCCGCCTTTGGGCGGCGAGGGCCGTTCAGCGGGACGAGCTTCGCGGCGGGCGTAGCGCCCCGCGCGATCACCACCTCCTCGCCCGCCTCAGCAGCCGCCACCAGCTTGGACAGATGAGTCTTCGCCTCGTGGATCGTGACGAAGCGACCGGTTGCGGTCTCGCGCTGCAGCCCGCCCGCTTTCCGCTTTCGGAGCTGCGTCTTCGGTTCACCCTTGCTCGACATCGCCGGACCTCGGAGCTTCGATACGGGTTAGCCAACAAAGTTAGTTCACCCCCGAACCCTCGGCAACCCTCACACGTGCTGGCCGCCGTTGATGTGGATCTCGGAGCCCGTCACGTAGCTCGACTGCTCCGTGCAGAGGAAATAGATCGCCTTGGCGACCTCTTCGGGCGTGCCGAGGCGGCGCATGGGGATCATCTCCACGAGCTTTTCGGTGCCGGGCGAGAGGATCGAGGTGTCGATCTCGCCGGGGGAGATCGCGTTCACGCGGACGCCGCGCGGGCCGAAATCGGCGGCCATTTCGCGGGTGAGGCCCGCCAGCGCCGCCTTCGACGTCGCATAGGCCGCGCCCGCGAAGGGATGCACGCGCGAACCCGCGATCGAGGTGACGTTCACGACCGAACCCTTGGCGCGCTCCAGCTCCTCGACGAGGCCGCGGGCGAGCATCACGGGGGCGAAGAAGTTCACCTGGAACACCTTCTGCCAATCGGAAAGCGCCGTCTCGATCGTGCCGAGCCGCGCGCCGCCCTCGCCCTTGGGCGAAATGCCCGCATTGTTGACGAGCGCGTCGAGCCGGCCGCCTTCGAGGCGCGAGCGGATCTCCACGATGGCGTCGAGCGTGTTGGCGGGATCGGCCAGATCGACCTGGATATGGTCCTCCGGACCCATCTCCCACGGGCAGTTCTCGGGGAAGGCGTGGCGCGAACAGGTGATGACCCGCCAGCCCGCCGCGGAGAAGCGCTTGACGGTCGCGTGGCCGATGCCCCGGCTCGCGCCGGTCAGCAGCATCGTGCGGCGGGGTTCGTTCGAGGTCGTGGCCATGGAGCCTCGCGGGCGGGAGGACGGGTTGTTCAAGGATACAGCCTTTCCTTCGTCCATGCTCCGGTCGGCGCGGGCCGGCGGAACACGATGCGGTCATGAAGGCGGAACGGCTTGTCCTGCCAGAATTCGATATACACCGGCCGGATGCGGAAGCCCGTCCAATAAGGCGGCCGCGGGATCTCGCCCACCGCATATTTCGCGGCATGGGCCGCGACCGCCTTCTCCAGCGCGAAGCGGCTTTCGAGCGGGCGGGACTGACGGCTCGCCCAGGCGCCGATGCGGCTGTCACGGGGGCGCGAGGCGAAATAGGCGTCGGCCTCGGCATCGCTCACGCGTTCGGCGGGGCCGCGGA
>CAYNUN010000366.1:0-2578 GCA_964400345.1 uncultured Methylobacteriaceae bacterium | reverse complement strand
GGCGGATCCCGATCTCCGCCCGATCCCGATCGTGGCCGTCACCGCCTTCGCCATGAAGGGCGACGAGGAACGCATCCGCGCCCGCGGTTGCGAGGCCTATCTTTCCAAGCCGATCTCGGTCGCGAAGTTCCTCGAGACCGTCCGCACCTTCGCGGGTCCGGCGGTCGGCTGATCCGTCGAACGCGGCGTCGCGTCCCGGCGTTCATCCGTCGGGGTAGCATGCGGCCCGGCCCCGTGCGACAAGCGGGTCGTACGGCCCTTGGCCGAGACCGAGGTCATCCCGGACGATGAAGTCACCCCGAGACATGCGCGGCGGCGATCGCCTGCCCACACGCGAGGACGTCCTCGCCTTCCTCCGCGAGGAGAAGGGCAAGGTCGGCAAGCGCGAGATCGCGCGCGCCTTCGACCTCAAGGGCGACGCCCGCATCGCTCTGAAGCGCATGCTGCGCGAGATGGAGGACGAGGGGCTTCTCGACCGCCGCGGCAAGACGCTTCACAAGCCCGGCGGCCTGCCGCCCGTGGTGCTGTGCGACGTGACCGCGCGCGACCGCGACGGCGAACTCGTCGCCAAGCCCGTCGAATGGGACGAGGCCGAACACGGCCCCGCGCCGCGCGTCGTCATCCGCATGCCGCGTCGCCCGCGACCGGGACAGCCCGTCCCCGGCCTGCATGATCGCGTGCTCCTCCGGATCGAAGAGGGGAGCGGCGAAGACGGAGCCCATCAGGGCCGTGTCATCAAGATACTCGAACGCGCCAAGCTTCACGTCCTCGGCGTCTTCAAGGCGCGGCGCGAGGGCGGCGGCCGCGTCGTTCCCGTCGACAAGAAATCGCTGGGCCGCGAATTCCTGATCGCGCCGGGCGACGAGGGCGAGGCCGAGGACGGCGATCTCGTCTCGATCGCGCCCCATCGCGCGAGCCGCGCCGGCCCCACCATGGCGAAGGTGAAGGAGCGGCTGGGCTCGCTCAAATCGGAGAAGGCGATCAGCCTCGTCGCGATCCATGCCCACGGCATCCCCGACCGCTTCTCGTCGACGACGCTCGCCGAAGCCGAAGCGGCCAAGCCCGCCACGCTGAAGGACCGCGAGGATTTCCGCTCGCTCCCGCTCGTCACCATCGACCCGCCCGACGCCAAGGACCATGACGACGCGGTCCATGCCGAGCCCGATCCCGACCCGAAGAACAAGGGCGGCTTCATCGTCACCGTCGCCATCGCCGACGTGTCGGCCTATGTCCATACGGGCTCCCATATGGACCGGGAAGCGAAGGAACGCGGCAATTCGGTCTATTTCCCCGACCGGGTCGTCCCGATGCTGCCCGAGCGGATTTCGAACGATCTCTGCTCGCTGCGTCCCGAGGAGGACCGCCCCGCCCTCGCCGTCCGCATGGTGCTCGGCGCGGACGGGCACAAGCGCGGCCATATGTTCCACCGCGTGCTGATGCGCTCGGCGGCGAAGCTGTCCTACCAACAGGCTCAGGCCGCGATCGACGGCCGACCCGACGCCGTGACCGAACCGCTGCTCGACGACGTGCTGCGGCCGCTCTGGGAGGCTTGGCGCTGCGCCGGCAAGGCGCGGTCCGAACGCGCGCCGCTCGCGCTCGACCTGCCCGAACGCAAGATCCTCCTGAAGCCCGACGGCACCGTCGACCGCGTCGTGATCCCCGAACGGCTCGATGCGCACAAGCTGATCGAGGAGTTCATGATCCTCGCCAATGTCGCGGCGGCGGAGGAGCTGGAGAAGCACCGCACCCCCCTGCTCTACCGCGTCCATGACGAGCCCTCGAACGAGAAGATGCGCACGCTGGGCGAGGTCTTGGCCTCGATCGGCATCAAGCTGACGCTGCAGGGCGCGCTCCGGCCCGAATTCTTCAACCGCATCCTCGCCAAGGTCGTGGAGAGCGAGCACGCGCATTTCGTCAACGAGATCGTGCTGCGCAGCCAGGCGCAGGCGGAGTACGCGCATGAGAATTACGGCCATTTCGGCCTCAATCTCCGCCGCTACGCGCATTTCACCTCGCCGATCCGCCGCTATGCGGATCTGATCGTCCATCGCGCGCTGATCCGCGCGCTGCGTCTCGGAAACGACGGTCTCGCCGATGCGACGATCGCGGAACTGCCCGAGATCGCGGCCTCCATCTCCGCCGCCGAGCGCCGCGCCATGGCGGCCGAGCGCGAGACGATCGACCGTCTCATCGCCCATCACCTCGCCGACCGGATCGGCGCGACGTTCGAGGGCCGCATTTCGGGCGTAACGCGCTCCGGCCTCTTCGTGAAACTCTTCGAGACGGGCGCCGACGGCTTCATCCCCGCCGCCACCATCGGCGCGGATTATTACGCGCATGACGAGAGCCTGCAGGCCCTCGTCGGTCAGGCGACGGGCGAAAGCTTCCGCTTGGGCGACGTCGTCGAGGTGAAGCTCGTCGAGGCCGCGCCCGTCGCGGGCGCGCTTCGGTTCGAAATGATGTCGGAGGGCCGCATCGTCCCCGGCGCGGGCGGCAAACGCAGCCGCCGCCGCGCGGGCGGCGTCGCGCGCGGGGAACGGCAGGAACGGGCGAAGGTCCGCAAGAGGACGAGGCGATG
>CAYNUN010000365.1:0-2582 GCA_964400345.1 uncultured Methylobacteriaceae bacterium | reverse complement strand
CTGCAGCCCGAGTTCGGCTCCCGGCGACCGCTCCGCCACCTGGGGCACCGCCACGCCCTCGGTGTTGATCTCGCGCGAGAGTTCGTCCGCGAGCGCGGGCGAGAGATTGGCCACCGTCACGCCCGCGAGCGGCCAGCGCCCGCGCAGCGTCACCGGATCGCGCGGCCGCGTCTCCGGCGGGGCGACGAGATCGATCGTCGCGGTCGCGCTCCGCCCGTTGCGGCGATAGGTCAGCTCCGCCTTTCCGCCGACCGCCTTGGTCCCGAGCCGGAAGCCGAAGGCCTCGGGCGATTCGACGGGCTGGCCGTCCACCGCCACGATGACGTCGCCCGCCCTGAGCCCCGCCCGCGCCGCGGGGCTCCGCTCCGTCACCGCGGTGACGGCGGCGCCCGAGGGCCGTTCCAGCCCGAGGCTCTCGACGAGTTCGGGCGAGACCGCCTGCAGCCTCGCGCCGAACCACGGCCGGCGCACCACCGCGCTGCCGCCCTTGGCCGAGGCGAGGACCACGCGCACCATGGTGCTCGGAATCGCGAAGCCGATGCCGTGGCTCCCGCCCGATTGCGAGAAGATCGCGGTATTGATGCCGACGAGCCGGCCCGAGACGTCGACGAGCGCGCCGCCCGAATTGCCCGGATTGATGGCCGCATCCGTCTGGATGAAGAACTGATAGTCCGTGATGCCGACCTGCGTGCGCGCGAGCGCCGAGACGATGCCCTGCGTCACCGTCTGCCCCACGCCGAACGGGTTGCCCACCGCGATCACGAAATCCCCGACCTCGAGCGTATCCGGGTCGCCCATCTCGATCGCCGTGAACGGCCCCTGCCCCTTGATGCGCAGGATCGCGAGATCGGTCCGCGGATCGCGCAGAACCACGTCGGCGTCGAATTCCCGCCGGTCGTTCAGCGCCACCCGCACCTCGGTCATGTTCTCGACGACATGGTGGTTGGTCACGATCAGCCCGACCGGATCGACGATCACGCCCGACCCGGCCGAACGCTGCACGCGCTCCTGCGGCAGGCCGAAATCGCCGCCGAAGAAGCGCCTGAGGATCGGATCGTCCATGAAGGGGTGGCGCGGCGCGCGTTCCACGCGGCGTCCGTAGACGTTCACCACCGCGGGCGCGACCCGCTTCACCACGGGCGCGAAGGTCAGCCGCGTCTGCGCGGGCGAGGTCGGCACGACTCCCTGCGCCGAAACGGAGGACGTGCCGGTCGAGGCCGCCGTTGCGGCCGCGAGCGTCAGAACGAAGGCGATGGCTCGAAAAGCGCGCATGGATTCTCCCCGGTCGTCTTGGATATAGGCCTCGGCGACGCGGATCGGAAGCGCCGCCCCTTGAAGAACACACAGCGAACATGTAGTGTTCGTTCGCCTTTTGTTTTTGCGAGTCGCGGCGACTCGGGGGTCGAAAAACGGGAAACGCGCATGTTGACGCGCAAGCAGCACGAGCTTCTGCGGTTCATTCAGGACCGTCTTCGGGAAGACGGGGTTCCCCCCTCCTTCGACGAGATGAAGGAGGCGCTCGATCTGCGGTCCAAATCCGGCATCCATCGGCTCATCACCGCTCTCGAGGAGCGCGGCTTCATCCGTCGCCTCCCCAATCGCGCCCGCGCGATCGAGATCGTGAAGCTCCCCGAACAGGCCGTTCCCGGCGCGGCCCCGCGCGGCAAGTTCACGCCCAACGTCATCGAAGGATCCTTGGGCCGCGTGCGTCCCATGGTCTCCACGGCCGAGCCCGAATCGCGGCCCGATTTCGTGGCGATCCCGGTGATGGGACGCATCGCGGCGGGCACGCCGATCAGCGCCATTCAGAGCCGCAGCGCCACCATCGCGCTGCCGCCCGACATGCTGGGGTCCGGCGAACATTTCGCGCTCGAAGTGCGCGGCGATTCGATGATCGACGCCGGCATCAACGACGGCGACACCGTGGTGATCCGCCGTCAGGACAATGCGGAGACGGGCGACATCGTCGTCGCGCTGATCGACGACGAGGAGGCGACGCTCAAGCGGCTGCGCAAGCGCGGCTCCTCGATCGCGCTCGAAGCGGCGAACCCGTCCTACGAGACCCGCGTCCTCGGTCCCGACCGCGTGCGCATCCAAGGCCGTCTGGTCAGTCTCTTCCGGCGCTATTGATCGAGGCCGCGGCGCGCATCACTGCGGCGCCGCGGTTTCGCCCCCGCGTCCCGAGGACCGTTCGCGCGGGGCTCCCGTCCAAGCCCGTTGCGTTCCCGGCTCGCGCGAGCCGACGGGTACCGGCGCTCGTCCCTTCTCGATATGGAAGGCCACCGCGCCCGTGGTCTCCAGCATCGCCCGGTCGACCACGGCCGCCGCATGTGCGGCACAACTTCTCAAAGCGTTGCGCGGCGTCACCACGATGACGTCGGGTCGGCACACGCTCGCGAAGACCGCAGGATCGAAGACGAGGACGACGCTGCGCCCGTCGAACAGCGGCAGCGTGCAGCGGCTTCTGTCGCAGACCACGCCCGCGCGCAGCGTCTTGTCCTCCACGTCGCGCATGTCGCCGTCGGCTCTCAGCCATTGCTCCAGCCCGAATGCGCTCAGCGAACGCCCCGCCACGGCGAGCC
>CAYNUN010000364.1:0-2597 GCA_964400345.1 uncultured Methylobacteriaceae bacterium | reverse complement strand
CGTGCCGTCCTTGGCGAGCCGTTCGACGAGCTTGCGCCCGGCCATGCCGGCCGCGTCGATGACGAGAATATGCATGGAAATCTCCTCAGAGCGCGAAGCCGCCGTCGACCAGGAAGAGTTGGCCCGTCGTGTAGGAGCTCTCGTCGGCCGCGAGATAGACGGCCATCATGGCGATCTCCTGCGGCGTGCCGAGCCGGCCGATGGGCTGGCGGTCGATGAAGGCCTGGCGGACTTCCGCGAGCGGCTTGCCCGAGGTCTTGGCCAAGGTCTCGATCCGGTCGTCGAGCGAGGGCGACTCGATCGTGCCGGGGCAGATCGCGTTGGAGCGGATGCCCTGGCGGATGAAGTCGGCCGCGACCGCCTTGGTGAGCCCCACGACCGCGGCCTTGGACGTGCCGTAGGCGTAACGGTTCGGAATGCCGCGCACGGAGCTTGCGCCGGAAGCGATGTTGACGATCGAGCCGCCGCCCTTGGCCAGCATGCCGGGCAGGAAGGCTTGAATGGTGCGATGCATCGACTTGACGTTGAGGTCGAAGGAGAAATCCCACGCCTTCTCGTCGGTGGTGAGCGCATTGCCGTGATGGACGTAGCCCGCCGCGTTCACGAGAATGTCGATCGGACCGACCTTTTCGGCGAAGGCCTTGACCGCGCGGTCGCTCAGCACGTCGAGCTTGCGCTTCTTCGCGCGGGCGATGCCTTCGAGCTTCGAGACGTCCAGATCCGTCGCCCATACGGTCGCGCCTTCGGCCACGAAGGCCTCCGCGATGGCGCGGCCGATGCCCTGCCCCGCCGCGGTGATCACGGCCGTCTTGCCTTGAAGTCGTTTCGCCACGTCTCTCTCCCTTGTCGTTTTCTTTGCGCCCCGTGGTCGGGGTCGTTCGTCGACGGGCGGGCCGAAGCCCGCCCGTCGTCGTCTTCAGTGGTTGTCGCGCGGCACACCGAAGGTCTGGGCGACGCGCTGGTATTTCACGGCCGGCTTCAGCACCATGCCCTGATCGAACTGGTCGACCATCGAACGCTGGATCTCCTGCCAGGGCGTCTGGCTCGCGGGGAACGGATGCCCGCCCTTGGCCGCGAGCGCGGCGCGACGTTCGGCGAGTTCGGCGTCCGAGATCAGCATGTTCGCCGTGCCCTTGCCGAGATCGATGCGGACCCGGTCGCCCGTGCGCAACAGCGCGAGGCCGCCGTTCGCCGCCGCTTCCGGCGCGGCGTTGAGGATCGAGGGCGAGCCGGACGTGCCCGACTGACGACCGTCGCCGATGCAGGGGAGTGCGGTGACGCCCTTCTTGATGAGCGCCGCCGGCGGCTGCATGTTCACCACCTCCGCGCCGCCGGGATAGCCGATCGGCCCCGTGCCGCGGATGAAGAGCATGCAGTTCTCGTCGATCCCGAGGGCGGGGTCGTCGATGCGGTGGTGATAGTCCTCCGGACCCTCGAACACGATCGCGCGGCCCTCGAAGGCCTCCGGATCCTTCGGGTTCGAGAGATAGCGATTACGGAATTCCTCCGAAATCACGCTCGTCTTCATGATCGCGCTGTCGAAGAGATTGCCCTTCAGCACGATGAAGCCCGCATCCTTCTTCATGGGCTTTTCGAAGGGGAAGATGACGTCGTGGTCGATGATGCGCGCGTCGCGGCAGTTCTCGCCGATCGTCTTGCCGTTGACCGTCAGCGCCTGCTCGCGGATGAGGCCCTTCTTCATGAGCTCGGCGACCACGGCGGGCACGCCGCCCGCCCGGTGGTACTCTTCACCGAGATATTTGCCGGCGGGCTGGAGATTGACGAGCAGCGGCACCTTGTGGCCGACGCGCTCCCAATCCTCGACCGTCAGTTCGACGCCGATATGCCGGGCGATCGCATTCACATGGATCGGCGCATTGGTCGAGCCGCCGATGGCGGAATTGACGACGATCGCGTTCTCGAAGGCTTCGCGGGTCAGGATGTCGGAGGGCTTCAGGTCCTCCCACACCATGTCCACGATGCGCTTGCCCGTCTGATAGGAGATCTGCCCGCGCTCGCGATAGGGCGCGGGAATGGCGGCGCAGCCCGGCAGCGACATGCCCAGCGCTTCCGCGATCGAATTCATCGTCGAAGCCGTACCCATCGTGTTGCAATGGCCGACCGACGGGGCCGACGAGGCCACGATGTCGATGAACTCGTCATATTCGATCTCGCCCGCAGCGAGCCGCTCGCGCGACTTCCACACCACGGTGCCCGAGCCCGTGCGCTCGCCTTCCCACCAGCCGTTCAGCATCGGGCCGCCCGAGAGCACGATGGCGGGGATGTTCACCGTGGCGGCCGCCATGATGCAGGCCGGGGTGGTCTTGTCGCAGCCCGTGGTCAGCACCACGCCGTCGAGCGGGTAGCCGTAGAGAACTTCGACGAGGCCGAGATAAGCGAGGTTGCGGTCGAGCGCGGCGGTCGGCCGCTTGCCGGTTTCCTGGATCGGATGGACCGGGAATTCGAAGGCGACGCCGCCCGCGGCCGTGATGCCTTCGCGCACGCGCTTGGCGAGTTCGAGATGGTGGCGGTTGCAGGGCGAAAGGTCCGAACCCGTCTGCGCGATGCCGATGATCGGCTTGCCGGACTGCAGTTCT
>CAYNUN010000363.1:773-2602 GCA_964400345.1 uncultured Methylobacteriaceae bacterium | reverse complement strand
GCCGGTTCAAGGGCCTCGGCGAGATGATGCCCGCCCAGCTCAAGGAAACCACCATGGACCCGAAGAAGCGCACGCTTCTGCGCGTCGAAGTGGAGAGCGAAGATCGGCTGGACACGGCCGCGACGGTCGAACGCCTGATGGGCAACAAGCCCGAAGCGCGCTTCAGCTTCATCCAGGAACGTGCTGAATTCGCGAAGGAATTGGTGGATCTGTAAGCGAAGGACTCCTCCCCTTCCTTCTCCCTAGGGGATCACTACCGCGTCAGCACGGCCCGACACGCCGCCGGCAGTTCCGAAAGCTTCATCGGCGGCGCGGGCTTTCCGGGCTTCGGGCGCAGCACTTCCTCCGTGAACCACCATGCGAGCGACGCGTCGCAGCCGTCGGATTTCGGCGGCGGCTCCTGCGGCGCGCAGTCCGGAGAACCCGGCGGACAGCCGAGGCGGACATGCACGTGATAATTGTGCCCCCACATCGGCCGGACCTTGGCGAGCCAGGCGCGGTCGTTCCCCGCCGTACGGCACAGCGCCTGTTTGATCGCCGCGTTGACGAAGAGCCGTTCGACGGTCGCCTCCTCCGCCAGCAGGCGGATCAGCGCTTGATGGCTCGGGGTCCAGGACTCGCTCACGTCGAGGCGGTCGGGTCGCACCATGTCGGTGGCGAGCATCGTTTCGCGCTCTTCGCGCGTCAGCCGACGATCGGGCATCGGAGTGAGCCAGATATCCGCATCGAGCCCGCTCTGATGCGAGGCATGGCCCGTGAGCATCGGGCCTCCCCGCGGCTGGCTGAGGTCTCCGACCAGCAGGCCCGGCCAACCCGTCGCCGCGGGCACGTCCCGCGCCTTGCGTCGGATGAAGTCCACCAGCACGGGATGTCCCCATGCCCGATTGCGCGAGGGCCGCATCACCTGCCAGTTCGCGCCGTCCGCGGGCAGTTCGACCGCGCCCTGCAGGCAGCCCTTCGAATAGAAGCCGATCACCTCGGCACGCCCCGGCGCCGCCGCGCCGACACGCCCGAAATACTCCTTCGCGGGCTGCGCCGGATCGCCGATCGTCACGGGCGCGGACGGCCGCACGGCGCGCGGGTCGCCCGGAGCCTGAGCGGAAGCGGCCGTCACCATCACGGCGAGCGCGACCGAAAGCGGAATGACGCCGGAATTCATGCCGCGATGCTAAGGCTGCGCCCGAGATTCGCCATGCCTCCGCGCCCGACATCGTGCGCGATTCATTGACTTGAGCGATTTTCCGCCTATGGTGCGCCGCACTCGACAGAGTCCTGCGGAGCGGCGAATCGCTTCGCCCCATCCATGACGCGAGCGCATCGGCGCCGTCCCGGCCGCATCGAGAGGCGGCATATCCATGACATTCGACGAACTCGGACTGAGCGATAAGGTCCTCGAGGCGGTCAAAGCCTCGGGCTACACGATCCCCACCCCCATCCAGGCGCAGGCGATACCGCACGCGCTGGCACGGCGAGACGTTCTGGGCATCGCCCAGACGGGCACGGGCAAAACGGCGGCCTTCACGCTGCCCATGCTCACGATCCTGGAACAGGGTCGCGCCCGGGCCCGCATGCCGCGGACGCTGATCCTTGAACCGACCCGCGAACTTGCGGCGCAGGTGGAGGAGAGCTTCATCAAATACGGCGTCGGGCAAAAGCTGTCCGTCGCGCTCCTGATCGGCGGCGTCTCCTTCGGCGATCAGGAAATGAAGATCACCCGCGGCGTCGACGTGCTGATCGCCACACCCGGCCGCCTTCTCGACCATATCGAGCGCGGCAAGCTGCTGCTGACGGGCATCGAGGTTCTCGTGATCGACGAGGCCGACCGCATG
>CAYNUN010000363.1:0-763 GCA_964400345.1 uncultured Methylobacteriaceae bacterium | reverse complement strand
CATGGGCTTCATCCCGGATATCGAGAAGATCTGCCGCATGGTGCCCTTCACCCGGCAGACGCTGTTCTTCTCCGCGACCATGCCGCCGGAAATCCAGCGCCTCACAGAGGCCTTCCTGCACAATCCGGTGAAGATCGAGGTCGCACGTCAGGCGACGACGGCGGCGACCATCACGCAGCGCCTCGTGGCCTCCCAGCCGCAGGATTGGGCGAAGCGCGACCTGCTCCGCACGCTCATCCGCGAAGCCGAAGATCTCAAGAACGCGATCATCTTCTGCAATCGGAAGATCGATGTTCAAGCGCTCTACAAGTCGCTCCAACGCCACGGCTTCAACGTGGCGGCGCTGCACGGCGACATGGACCAGCGCTCCCGCATGTTGGCGCTGGAAGCCTTCCGGAACGGGACGACGCAGCTTCTCGTCGCGTCCGACGTCGCGGCCCGCGGCCTCGACATTCCGGACGTCAGCCACGTCTTCAATTTCGACGTGCCTCATCACGCGGAAGATTATGTCCACCGCATCGGTCGTACGGGTCGCGCCGGCCGCAAGGGTGCGGCCTTCACGATCGTCACCGCCGACGACAAGAAATCGCTCTCGGGCGTCGAGAGCCTGATCAAGACGCAGATCGAATGGCAGGGCCCGACCCTCGCCGACCTCCCGGAAGCCGAGCCGGGCGAACGCCGCGAACGCGGTGCGCGCGTGCGCGATCGTGGCGGTCGCGAGCGCGGCGGGCGTGAACGCGATCGTCGCCCGAGCCGCGCGCCG
>CAYNUN010000362.1:0-2605 GCA_964400345.1 uncultured Methylobacteriaceae bacterium | reverse complement strand
AGGCGGACCTCGTGATCCCCTTCGCCCCGACCAGCTTCAGCGATGCCGCCGCACAGGGTCGCATGCTGTTCGAGACGGCGCCGCGCAATACCGAAACCAAGAGGATCATGGATTTCGCCTCCACCCTTCTGAGCGGAGCGCAGGAGCCCCCCGCGAAACTGCTGGGCGGGCTCATCACCCGGTTTTTCCCGCAAAAGAGTTGAGCAGGCCCGATGTTCGGACGTCGCACGAAAACCCCTGCCGTCTCCGCCCCGCCACCGCTTCCCGTCCGTGCGGAGCTTGTGCCTTCGTTCGAGGATGCGGTCCCGGCCCGCGACCAACGACCTGCGCCCGCAGCATCGAATCTGAGCCTTCGCCTCGGCTTACGGCACCGTGATGCCGAGCGATATCATCGGCTGAAGCAGGAAATCTTTCTTGCGATGGTCGAGGCCGTCGATCTGGCATCGATCGCGGGACTCAGTACCGAAGATGCAAGGACCGAGATCCGCGACATCGCCAACGAGATCGTGGGCCTGCGCAATCTGGACGTCGATTTCGAGGAACGCGAGGAGATCATCGCTGATCTGTGCAACGACGTCCTCGGCTTGGGGCCGCTCGAGGAATTGCTCGCGCAGGACAAGATCAACGACATCATGGTCAACGGCCCCGGTCAGGTCTATGTCGAAGTCGACGGCCGGATGGAACTGACGCCCATCATCTTTCGCGATGCGGGCCAGTTGCTGAACGTCTGTCAGCGCATCGTCGCGCAGGTCGGGCGTCGTGTGGACGAGGCGTCGCCGATCTGCGACGCGCGTCTGCAGGACGGCTCGCGCGTCAACGTGATCGTCCCGCCTCTGGCCTTGGACGGCCCTGTTCTGACGATCCGAAAATTCCGACGCGATCGCCTGACGCTTGCGGACATGGTGCGTTACGGCTCGGTTTCGGAACCCGTCGCGGAGCTGATCCGGATCATCGGCCAGGTCCGTTGCAACGTGCTCGTCGCGGGCGGCACGGGCTCCGGCAAGACGACCCTGCTCAACTGCATCACCCGCTTCATCGGGGCGAACGAGCGCATCGTCACCTGCGAGGACACGGCGGAACTGCAGCTTCAGCAGCCGCATGTGGTGCGGCTCGAAACGCGGCCGCCGAATCTCGAGGGCGCGGGAGAGATCACGATGCGCGAGCTCGTGAAGAACTGTCTCCGTATGCGTCCCGAACGCATCATCGTCGGCGAAGTGCGCGGACCCGAGGCGATCGATCTTCTGCAGGCGATGAACACGGGCCACGACGGTTCCATGGGCACGCTGCATGCGAATTCGCCGCGCGAGGCGCTCTATCGTCTCGAGGCCCTCGTGACGATGGGAAGTACGACCCTCTCGTCCAAGATCATCCGCGACATGATCACCTCGTCGCTCGACGTCGTGATTCAGGCCGAACGTCTCAGGGACGGGACGCGCAAGGTCATGAGCATCGCGGAAATCACCGGGATCGAGGGCGATACCATCGTGATGCAGGAATTGGTGCGCTTCGATATCACCGGAGAGGATTCCTCCGGACGCATCGTCGGTACTCATGTCGGTACGGGCATCTACAGGCCGAAATTCTGGGACAGAGCCCGTTACTTCAACGTCGAGAGCCGCCTTGCGGCCGCGCTTGACGCCCTGAATTCGCAAATGGCGTGATGGGGAAGCCGGATGAACGTCGCTGTTCCGTTTCTCGCCTTCGTCAGTTGTGCGGGGATCATTCTGTTCCTCGCCTATGAGCGTGTTTTCGAAACGAACGCCGCGAGGGCGGCGGCGCGGGTCATCGGTCCGTCGAGGGCGGGGATCAGCCGGGGCGGGCAACCCAAGAAAGGCCTTTTCGCCGTCACGGGCCCCGAGCGGGACCTTTCGGTTCGATTGAAGACCGCCGGTCTCGCTTGGACGCCGGCCAAGTTCTGGACCGTCGTCGCGACCCTGCCTCTGCTCCTCGGCATCGGGGTCGCGGTCGCGGCCGGAAACTGGGTCTTCGGCGTTCTCGTCGCGCTTGCCGTGGCGCTCGCGACGCCCCGTCTGGCGCTCGGTCATCTCGAGCGGCGACGAATCCGCTTGTTCACGCAAAGACTACCCGCCGCGTTGGACGTGCTGATCCGCGGCGCCAAGGCCGGATTGCCGCTCAACGAGTGCGTGAGGCTCGTGGCCTCGGAGGCTCCCGACCCGATCGCGACCGAGTTTCGGACCGTCTTGAAGGATCAGGCCGTCGGACGAACGCTGCCGGAAGCGGTTCGCCTGATGGCCGAGCGCCTCAATACGCCGGAGGCGCATCTGCTCAGCATCGTCGTTCAGGTTCAGACGCAGACGGGCGGCAACATTTCGGAGATCCTGACGAGCTTTTCCAATTCGGTCCGTGCCCGCATGGGTCTCAAGGAAAAGATCCGGACGATCACGGCGGAAAGCAAATATGCGGCCGTCGTTTTGTCCCTGTTGCCGTTCGGAGCGTTCTTCCTGGTCAACAGCGCGTTCCCGGAAAGAACGAGACTGTTGTTCGAGACGACACTCGGCAACATGGTGCTGATCGGCATCTGCGGTTGGATGGCCATCGGCCTTGCGATCATCTTCAAGCTCGTCAACATGAAGGTCTGAGCCAT
>CAYNUN010000361.1:0-2610 GCA_964400345.1 uncultured Methylobacteriaceae bacterium | reverse complement strand
GCGATCTTCTGCCGTTGATCGAAGGCACCACCGTCACCACCAAGCACGGGCCGGTGAAGACCGACCACATCCTGTTCATCGCGTCGGGTGCGTTCCACGTCTCCAAGCCGTCCGATCTCCTCCCCGAACTGCAGGGTCGCCTGCCGATCCGCGTGGAGCTGAACCCGCTCGACGAGGACGATTTCCGCCGCATCCTCACCGACACCGAGGCGAGCCTCATCAAGCAATATGTCGCGTTGATGGCCACCGAAGGCGTGACGCTGTCCTTCACCGAGGATTCGATCGGCGCGCTCGCGAAGATCGCGGTACAGGTGAACGCGACTGTCGAGAACATCGGCGCACGGCGTCTGCAGACGGTGCTGGAACGCGTGCTCGACGAGATCAGCTTCACCGCTCCGGACCGTTCCGGCGAGACGGTCGTGATCGACGGCGCCTTCGTGACCGGAGCCGTCGGCGACCTCGCCAAGAACGCCGATCTCAGCCGCTACATTCTCTGACGTTTCCCCCTCCTCCCGTGTCGTCCCAGGCGGCGAAGCCGACCCGGGACCCGGAAGAACGGTCGAGCGTCGAGCGGCTCGAAGATGTTCCGGATCCCGGCCCTGCGCTTCGCTCGGCCGGGACGCCACCGCGCACAAGAGCTTGACGCCCGCCGGTTGACCCCTTCTCCCCTTGCGGGAGAAGAGCCTGCCCCGTACTCGTTACAGGGTGGCACGAAGCGCCGGATGAGGGGTCGCGCGATCCCTCCGCCGAGCCGGACACCCCTTTCGCGCGTTCATCTCCGCACCCGTCGGAAGACCCCTCATCCGCCCCTTCGGGGCACCTTCTCCCGCAAGGGGAGAAGGGAAACCTCCGGAGCCGTCCGCTGACTGCACCGACCGCGACCGAACCGTCCGAAAGCCTCGCCCGCGACACCGCCACCGTCGGCCTCGCCTCCGCGGCCTCGCGCGTGCTCGGCTTCGTGCGCGATCTGCTGACGGCGTCGCTGCTCGGGACCGGTCCGGCGGCCGACGCTTTCGCGGTCGCCTTCCGCGTTCCCAATCTCGTCCGCCGCGTGCTCGGCGAGGGGGGACTGCATGCGGGCGTCGTGCCCGTCGAACGCGCGATCGCGCGGCGGGACGGCGAGGAAGCCGCGCGGCGCTTCGCCGGGGAAGCCCTTTCGACCTTCGCGCTCGGCCTCGTCGCCCTGACGGCGCTGGTCCAGATCGCCGCGCCCGCGGTGATCCTCCTGCTCGCCCCGGGCTTCGCCGACGGTCCCGAGGCGGGGGCGGCCGCGCTCTGTCTGCGCCTCGCCTTTCCCTTGGTGATCGGGGCGACGCTCGCCTCCCTCGCTTCCGCGCTGCTCGTCGCGCAGGGCCGGTTCGGATGGGCGTCCTGGTCGCCCGTGGTCGTGAACGCCCTCCTCGTCGGGCTGCTCGTCGTGCTCGACGACCTCGCGGGAGGCGACGAGACGCGGGCGGCCGCGATCCTTTCGGCCGGGTCGGCGGCGGCGGGCGCCGCCCAGGCCCCGCGGGTGCGTCCGCCGCGGAAGCGCTCCGCCCGCGCGCCGATCCGCGCCCGCCCCCCGCTTTCCCCCGACGTGAAGCGTCTCGCCGCTTTGGCCGGGCCGGGCCTGATCGTCACGGCCTCGACCCAATTCGCCGTGCTGATCGCGATGGCCGTCGCCTCGGACCTTCCCGGCGCGGTCGCGCGGCTTCATTACGCCGATCGCGTCGCCCAGCTTCCGCTGGGCTTCGTCGCGGCCGCGGCGGGGATCGTAGCGCTTCCCGAACTCGCCCGGCACGCCGCGCGGTCGGACGCCTTTTCGGCGGCGCTCGATCGGGCGCTGACGCTCGCCTTTCTCGTCGGCATGCCCGCTGCGGCGGGGCTCGCGCTTCTCGCCGCACCGATCGCGAGCATCCTCTTCGAACGCGGAGCCTTCACGCCCGCCGACGCCGCCGGGACCGCGACGGCGCTCGCCGCCATGGCGCTCGGCCTGCCCTTCGCCGCGGCGGCGCGGGTGCTCTCGAGCGCCTGCTTCGCGCATGAGACGCCCCGTCCGGCGCTCGTCGCCACGGGCGCGGGGCTTGCGGCGGGCCTCGTCTCCGCGCTCGCGCTGCGGGGTTTCGGTGCGGGCGGCGCGGCGGCATCCGTGGCGATCGCCGCGGCCGTGCAATGCGCGGTGCTCGCGGCGGCGCTGATGCGGTCCGGCCTTTGGACGCCCGGTCGGCGTCCCGCCCTCGATCTCGTCCGCTGCGCCTGCGCCACGGCGGTGACGGCGGCCGCGGTCGTCTTCGGGCTCGACGGGTTGGAGGGGGCCCTGTCCGCCGATGCGGGCATGGCCGCGCGCATCGCGGCGCTGGCCGCGCTCTGCTTCGGCGGGGCGGCCGTGCATGCCGCGGCGTCCTTCGCCTTCGGCCTGTTGCGGCCCTCCGAGTTCCGGCGACGCTCCACCCCGCTTGCGTGAAGCCGCGACCGTTGCGATAAGCCCGCCGAACGAGAGGACTTCGCGAATGGCCGGTTTCAAGGAACGCGTGTTTTCGGGCGTGCAGCCGACGGGCAATCTGCACCTCGGCAACTATCTCGGCGCGATCACGAAATTCGTGGCGCTGCAGGACACGCATGACTGCATCT
>CAYNUN010000360.1:1427-2616 GCA_964400345.1 uncultured Methylobacteriaceae bacterium | reverse complement strand
AGAACGACTCCAATCTCAGCCGCATGCACAACAAGGGCATGGTGAAGAAGGACGACTTCAAGATCGTCGTCCGGTCCGAGAAGATCCCGGGATCGCCTTACGCCCTTCTGACCTCGCTTCCCGCGGATCTGAAGGCCGCGATCATCAAGGCGTTCGATGAGGCGCCGATCAAGGACAAGGCCGCCTTCGACAAGCTGTCGGACGGCAAGTCGCCCGGCTTCGCCGCAGTGAAGCATGAAGACTACAAGGTGACGCTGGAATTGCAGAACTTCATCGACGCTCTGCGCAAGAAGCGCAGCTCATAATCACGTCTCGAGAGGCGGGACCGGGATTCCGGCCCGCCTCCGCAGCACCGCCGAGATCGCATGTCCACCACGGTCGCTTCACTTCCTCCCGCACAGCGGGCGGCGTTGCTCGGCGCTTACGAGGCCGCGGTCGCGGCCAAGAGGCGCAGTTTCCTTCTCGGCGCTGCCGTCTTGTGCCTGCTCGTCCTCGTCGCCGGCGTCACGGCGGAGGTCGCGCCGGGCAAGTTCTTCGCCAATATCGGCAACTTCACCGACTACATCGCGCGCCTCTTCGTCCTCGACAACGGTGCGTCGGTCCTGAGCAACCCCGCCGAATGGTTCTGGGGTCTGGACAAATGGCTGAAGCTGATGGGCGAGACGGTGCTCATCGCCTATGTCGGAACCATGCTCGGCGCCATCGGCGCCTTCGCGCTCTGCTTCGCGGCGAGCCGGAACCTCACCCGTTCGAACGCTGTGGTATGGGCCGCCCGGCGCTTTCTCGAATTCGCCCGCACCGTACCCGAGATCGTCTTCGCGTTGATCTTCGTCGTCGCGTTCGGCTTGGGGGCCGTCCCCGGCGTTCTGGCCATCGCGATCCATACGATGGGGGCGCTGGGCAAGCTCTTCGCCGAAGTGGTCGAGAACATCGACATGAAGCCTGTCGAAGGGGTTTCGGCTTCGGGCGGCGGCTGGTTCGCCCTCGTGCGCTTCGGCGCGCTGCCGCAGGTGCTTTCGAACTTCGCGAGCTACGGTCTTCTCCGCTTCGAGATCAATGTCCGCGGCGCGGCGGTGATGGGCTTCGTCGGGGCCGGCGGCATCGGCCAGACGCTCGTCGAGTCGATCCGCAAATTCTATTATTCGGACGTCAGCGCGCTCCTCATCCTCATCATCGCGACGGTCATGAT
>CAYNUN010000360.1:0-1417 GCA_964400345.1 uncultured Methylobacteriaceae bacterium | reverse complement strand
TCGGCGCGGAGAACCGCCCATGATGACGAACGGAAACGACAACGGACGCCTCTTCGGCGATCTCGGAGCGGTGCGGGAGCGCCATCATGCCGCCCATTTCGCGCCGCGTCCCTTCGAGCGACTGCGGATCGCGGCGATCGTCGGGGCGTTGGCGGGTCTCATGGCCTTCGGTCTCGTCGAGCTCGAATTCTCCTTCGGCAAGATCTTCGGCGGCCTCGGCCGGCTCGGCTCGATCATCGGCCTGATGCTTCCGCCGGATCCCGAGACCTGGGCCAAGGCGTTCGTCTATTTCAAAGCCTTGGCGGAAACGCTCGCCATCGCGTTTCTCGGAACGCTTCTCGCTGCGCTGATCGCCTTTCCGATCAGCTTCTTCGCCGCGCGGAACGTGAACGGGAACAAGATTCTTCATTTCTTCACCCGGCGCAGCTTCGACACGATCCGCGGGGTCGATACGCTGATCTGGGCGCTGATCTGGATCAACGTCGTCGGCCTAGGCCCCTTCGCGGGCGTGCTGGCGATCATGAGCGCCGACATCGGCGCTTTCGGGAAGCTTTTCTCGGAAGCCATGGAAGCGGCGGATCGGAAGCCCGTGGAAGGCGTGACGGCCGCCGGCGGCTCCACGGCTCAGTCGGTGCGTTTCGGCATCGTGCCGCAGGTGCTCCCGGTGATCGCGAGCCAGATCCTCTATTACTTCGAATCGAACACGCGTTCGGCGACGATCATCGGCATCGTCGGAGCGGGCGGGATCGGGCTGCATCTCTCCGAGCAGATCCGCACGCTCGAATGGCAGCACGTCTCGTTCCTGATCCTGATGATCCTCGTCGCGGTGGCCCTGATCGACCGGGTCTCGAGCAGTCTCCGTTTCGCGATCATCGGGCCGAGGGCCGTCTGATCACGGACGGAGACGGTGCTGCGACGGGTCCGTCATGCGCTCCCGGAGGCGCGCGCCGCGCCCGTCCGCTTCACGCGTCCGGCTCGATGACGAATTCGACCCGGGATGCGGCGAAGGCCGTCTCGACCAGATGGAGCGGCGTTCCGTCCGGCAATCCGTCGAGGCCCTTCGACACCAGCACCGCCTCGTCCGCACCGATGTCGAGCGCCTTGCGCTCCTTCGGCTTGGCGATGCGCGCCGAAACGCGCGTCGAAAGGCGACGATAGGCGGCGATCCCGGCGCGGCGCAACGCGACGGAGACGGAGACGTCGCCCGCCGCGAGATCGGCCGCGAAACTCGGAAAGCGCGTGGCGCAGACCCGATGAACGGCGGCGGATATCGGCCGCCCGTCCGCCGAATGCACGGTGCGGATCCGCCAGACCGGTGCGCCGGGCGCGATCGCGAGCGCCGCGGCGGTCTCCTCGTCGGCCGGCTTGATCGTGGCGTCCGCGATCACGGCCGAACCCGTGAGCCCCGCGGCGCCGA
>CAYNUN010000359.1:2392-2627 GCA_964400345.1 uncultured Methylobacteriaceae bacterium | reverse complement strand
AGTCATCGGCTACGGCATGTCGGGCGACGCCTATCACATCACGTCTCCGTCCGAGGACGGCGACGGCGCGTTCCGCTGCATGTCCGCCGCGCTGAAGCGCGCGGGCCTCACGGCGGGAGACGTCGACTACATCAACGCGCACGGCACCTCCACGCCGCTGGGCGACGAGATCGAACTCAAGGCCGTCGAGCGCCTCATCGGCGGCAACGCATCGAAGCTGTCGATGTCCTCGACC
>CAYNUN010000359.1:0-2382 GCA_964400345.1 uncultured Methylobacteriaceae bacterium | reverse complement strand
ATCGGTCATCTCTTGGGCGCTGCGGGCGCGGTCGAGGCGATCTTCTCGGTCCTCGCCATCCGCGACGGGATCGTACCCCCCACCCTCAACCTCGACGACCCTTCGGTCGATACCGCGGTCGACCTCGTTCCGCACAAGGCGAAGAAGCGGAAGGTCGACGTCGCCCTTTCGAATTCTTTCGGTTTCGGCGGGACGAACGCTTCTCTCGTGTTCCGCCGGTACGAAGGGTGATCGGCGTTCGCCGTTCCGCCACATTCAAGGCCGATATGGCCCGACGAGTTGCGTAGGACGGCGAGCGAAAACCTCAGATGGCCGACAACGACAAGACGCCCGATCCGAAGCCGGAGAACTCCGACGCCGCCTCCGCGTCCGCCGGCCCGTCCGTGGCCGGGTCGGACACGCCGTCGCCGCGCGTGGTCTCTCCGTCCATCGAGAGACTCCGCTCCGCCGAAGGGGCTCCGCCCGTCAAAGCGCCTTCTCCTGCGGCGTCCTCTTCGGCGCCCGAGGTCCGATCTCCCGGCCCGAGGCGCGGCCCCTCCATGATCAGGGGGCTGATGTCCGAGCCGTCGTCCTCCGTTCGTCCCCTCGCCGCGAGCGGTGCGCGGGAAGCCGGGCTATCGTCGACCGGGCGCATCTCCGAACCCGCATCCGGGGTCGCTCCCCCTCCCGCGCCGACGGTGGCGCCTGCGCCAGGGCCCCCGCCCGCACCTGAACCGAAGGTCGTTGCCGCACCCGAACCCGCACCCGCGGTCGAGCCCGCTTCCGAACCCACGGTCGTTCCCGCCCCGGCGCCCGCTCCGGTTCCGCCCAGCCCGACCATCGCCGTTCGGGTACCGAGACCCAATGCAGCGCCGCCCCCGGAACCCGAGCCCGAACCTCAGCCCGCAAGGACGAATACGCCTCCGCCGCGTCCCTCACGGCCTCGCGGTCTGATCTCCCGTTTCGTACCCAAGAGCCCGACCGCCGCGATCCAGCCGGTGATGGCGCCTCCGCCGCCGCCTGCGGTCCGGGCCGAGCGTCCTCTCGTCAACTTCCTGTCGGGGATGTTCTCGTTCCTGTTGGTCGTCGGTCTCATCGCCGCGGCGGCCGTCTATTTCGCCGACGCGCGGATCAAGGCTCCCGGTCCTTTGGCCGGGGACAAGGTCGTCGTCGTCCGCGGCGGCGCGGCCGACGTGACCGAGCAACTGCAGCGCGAAGGCGTCATCGACAAGCCGATGCTCTTCCTGTTCGGCCTGTACGGCACGGGCGTCTCTTCGCAGATCAAGGCGGGCGAATACATCTTCCGCAAGGAGGCGAGCCTCCGCGAGGTCATGGAGACGCTGGTCGAAGGCAAGTCGGTGCTGCATTCGATCACGATCCCCGAGGGACTGACGTCGGAGCAGATCGTCGAACGTCTGCGCGAGAACGAAATCCTGTCCGGGGAGATCCGCGAGATCCCGCGCGAAGGCGTGCTTCTGCCCGAGACCTACAAATTCACCCGCGGCATGCCGCGCGCGCAGCTGATCGACCGCATGACGCAGGATCAGGCCCGCGTCGTTCGCGAGATCTGGTCGCGCCGCGCCCCCGATCTCCCGCTGAGAAGCCCGCTCGAACTCGTGATCCTCGCCTCGATCGTCGAGAAGGAGACCGCGAAACCCGACGAGCGCACGCGCGTGGCCGGCGTCTTCGTCAACCGGCTCAACCGCAACATGCGGCTCCAGTCGGATCCGACGATCATTTACGGCCTCGTCGGCGGCAAGGGATCGCTCGGCCGTCCGATCAGCCGCGCCGACATCGAAAGCCGCACGGCCTACAACACCTACGTGATCCCGGGCCTTCCGCCCGCGCCGATCGGCAATCCCGGCCGCGCCTCGCTCGAAGCCGTCGCGAACCCCTCCCGCACCCGCGATCTGTTCTTCGTGGCCGACGGCACGGGTGGGCATGTCTTCGCCGAGACGCTCGAGCAGCATAATCGCAACGTCGCCCGCTGGCGGCTCGTGGAAGCGGAGCGGCGCGATGCCGCCGCGCCGCCGGCCGCGGCGGTCTCCACGCCGGATTTGCCCCCCGCTCCCGCTCCGGCACCCTCGGCGGCGACGGCGGCGGCGACGTCGGTCGATGCGGGCGATCCGGCTCCCAATCCCGATCTCCCCAGGACTCCGCCGCTTCCGCCCACGCCGCCGTCCGATCTCGACCGCGGCCCACCTGCCGCCGCCGCCTCGCAGACCCCGTCAGCTCCCGCGAACGGCGCCGCGCCGCGCGCGGCCCGCTCGGCCTCCCAACCCTGAACCGCGCCCTGAGGCGGGGTTGATCGTTCACCGAAGCCCGGTCGCAAGCTCGAACGATGCGCTCTTGAGGCGCGTCGGGACGATGCCTATCGTCGCCGTGCGTTGGGAAAGCGAGTCG
>CAYNUN010000358.1:0-2648 GCA_964400345.1 uncultured Methylobacteriaceae bacterium | reverse complement strand
TTTCGGCCTGTCGGACGAGGACATGGAAGCGATCGAGGAAGCGGCGGGGGATTGAACTTCCGCTGCGCCGCCGCATTCGTATATACATGCCGTATATACGGGAGGGTACGCCATGGCCGTCGCCAAGGTCTTCAAGTCCGGCAACTCGCAGGCCGTCCGCCTGCCGAAGGAATTCAGGATCGGGGCGGACGAGGTGGAGATCATCCGGCGCGGCGACGAGATCGTGCTGCGCGAAATGCGGCGGGATCTCGCTGCGGCGGTCGAGCTGATCTGCGCGCTTCCGGCATTCGAGCGCGAGGACGTGCCGCCGCAGGAGCGCGAGGGGCTTTGATCCGGTTTCTCCTCGACACCAACATCATCATCCATGTCCGCCGCGCCCGGCCGCCCGCCGTGCTCGCCCGGTTCCGCGACCTCGCGCCGGGCAGCGTCGGAATGTCGGCGGTGACCTATGGCGAATTGCGTTACGGCATCGAGAAAAGCGGCGATCCCGCGGCGTCGGAGACGTTGGCGGCCCTCATCGACCTGATCCCCGTTCGCCCGCTCGGGGAGGCCGCGGCCGAGCATTACGGCGCGATCCGCGCGATTCTCGCCCGCGACGGCCGGATGATCGGCAACAACGATCTCTGGATCGCCGCGCAGGCCCGCAGCGAAGGCCTCGTGCTGGTCACGAACAATGAACGGGAATTCGAGCGCGTGCCCGGCCTCGCGATCGAGAACTGGACGCGATGACCGCCCCGCCACCCCCTACACACCCCGGCCGGCCTCTGCTATAGGCGCGGAGCCCGCGCGGAGCGCGCGGGGGCGAGGATCGAGCATGCTGAAATTCACCACCCTCACCGGCGTCGCCGCGCCGCTTCGGATCATGAACGTCGACACCGACATGATCATTCCGAAGCAGTATCTGAAGACGATCAAGCGCACGGGCCTCGGCTCCGGCCTGTTCGCCGAGATGCGCTACGACGAGAAGGGCGGCGAGAACCCGGATTTCGTGCTCAACAAGCCCGCCTATCGCAAGGCCGAAATCATCGTCGCGGGCGACAATTTCGGTTGCGGATCCTCGCGCGAACATGCGCCTTGGGCGCTGCTCGATTTCGGCATCCGCTGCGTGATCTCCACGAGCTTCGCCGACATCTTCTACAACAACTGCTTCAAGAACGGCATTCTGCCGATCACCGTCACGCCGGAGGAACTCGACAAGCTGCTCGAGGATGCCGATCGCGGTGCGAATGCGACGCTCACCGTCGATCTCGCCGCGCAGGAGATCCGCGGGCCGGACGGCGGCGTGATCCGGTTCGAGATCGATTCCTTCCGCAAGCACTGCCTTCTCAACGGCCTCGACGATATCGGCCTGACCATGGAGAAGGCGGACGCGATCGCGGGCTTCGAAAACCGGACCGCGCAAAGCCGGCCGTGGCTCTGAGCGCAGGGCGCGTTATGCTCGGGTCATGAGGACCCGATTCGTCAGGATGGCGGCCGCCCTCGGGGCGGCCGTTCTCGTTTCGCAGACGGCGGCGGCGCGGGATTTCGCCGCCTGCACCGCCGAACTCCGTGCGGATGCGATCAAGCGCGGCATTACTGCCGCGACCTTCGATCGCGCCTTCCGAGGACTGCAGCCGGATCCCAAGATCCTCGAACTGCAGGATGCGCAGCCCGAATTCGTGACGCCGCTTTGGGACTATCTGGCGGCGCTGGTGGACGACGAACGCATCGCCGACGGCCGGGCGATGCTGGCGCGCCACGCGAAGGAGCTCGATGCGGTCGAACGCCGTTTCGGCGTGAATCGGCATGTCGTGGTCGCCGTTTGGGGCGTGGAGAGCGATTTCGGCAGGCTTCAGGGCACGCGGCCGCTGATCCAGTCGCTCGCCACGCTGTCCTGCGGCGGACGGCGGCAGCCCCTCTTCCGGGGCGAATTGACGGCGGCGCTGCGGATCGTCGATCGGGGCGACGTGCCCTTGGAACGGCTCACGGGATCATGGGCGGGCGCCTTCGGGCATACGCAGTTCATGCCGACGACCTTTCTGAGCCTCGCCGTCGACATGGACGGGGACGGACATCCCAACATCGTCGATTCGATCCCCGACGCGCTGGGCTCGACCGCGAATTTCCTCGCGAAGAGAGGCTGGAACGAAGGCGAGGCTTGGGGTTTCGAGGTGACGCTGCCCCCCGGGCTCGACATTTCGGAGGAGGGCCGGCGGGTCAAGCGGGCTTATGGACATTGGACCCGGGTCGGCATTCGCCGGGTCGACGGCCGACCTTTGCCGGCGGAAGGGACGGCGGGTCTGATCCGCCCGGCGGGTGCGGGAGGGCCCGTCTTTCTCGTCGGCGGGAATTTCGACGCGGCCTTCGCCTACAATGCCGCCACCTCCTACGCCTTGGCGATCGTGCATCTCGCCGACCGGTTGAAGGGCGGGCCCGCCTTCGCGACCCCTTGGCCGACCGACGATCCCGGCCTGTCGCGGGCGGAAAGGCGGGAAATTCAGGAGCTTCTGACCGCGAGGGGCTATGATGTCGGGCGACCGGACGGGCTGATCGGGGAGCGGACCCGACGGGCGGTGGCGGACGTCCAGACCCGGCTCGGCCGCAAGGCCGACGGACGGCCCGGTCGGGTCGTGCTCGAGGCGCTGCGCGCCGGCCGGTGAGCCGGCTCG
>CAYNUN010000357.1:0-2662 GCA_964400345.1 uncultured Methylobacteriaceae bacterium | reverse complement strand
CAAGCTCGACGGCTCCGCCATCCGCGTGCCCACCCCGAACGTCTCGGTCGTCGACCTGAAATTCGTCGCCAAGCGCGCGACGACGAAGGACGAGATCAACGCCGCGATCAAGGCCGCCGCCGAAGGTCCCCTCAAGGGCGTTCTCGGCTTCACGGACTCGTCCAACGTGTCGGTGGACTTCAACCACGATCCCCGTTCGTCCATCTTCCACATGGACCAGACCAAGGTCATGGAAGGCACGCTCGTGTCGATCCTGTCCTGGTACGACAACGAATGGGGCTTCTCGAACCGCATGTCCGACACCGCGGTCGCGATGGGCAGGCTCATCTGAGGACCGACGCATGAATCCGACGGCGGAGATCATCGAGCAGTTCCGAAAGAAACGTGCCGATCTCCGTTGTCGGGTCTGCGGTCACGCCAGTTTCAGCCTTCTGGTCAATGACAGCGAGGCCGTCAGAACCTACATCGAGTTGACGAACGATGGTCCCGGGATGACCCGATTCCGGACGGTATCGACGGCCTGCGAGAATTGCGGTCATATCGAGCAGTTTCTTGCGGACCTTTTGCTCGACCGTCCCTTGGGTGACCTGAAGTGAGCAACGTTCATCTTTTTCCGCTGACGCCCGGAGACGGGGGAGGACCGGAGGACCCGATGTTGGAGAAGCGCGTCGAAGCCCTCGAAGCGGACGTTTCGAAGATCAAGACGATCCTCGAAAGGCTCGAGCCCAAGATCACCGAAATCCTCCTGACCGGGGCCAAACAGGCCGACCTTCACAAGACGCAGGTCGATGTAGCCGAAATGAAGGGCCGCATGGCCGCGATCGAGGGAAAGGTCGCAGGTCTCGAGGGCCGTCTCGGGTCCCTCCCCACCACTTGGACCATCCTGAGCATCGTCTTCACGACGTGGGCGATCGGCTCCGGGATCGTGTTCGCAATCGCCAAGCTCGCAAAATGACCGAATTCCGTACCCTCGACGACGCCGATCTTTCCGGCAGGCGCGTGCTCGTGCGCGTCGATCTCAACGTTCCCACCGAGAACGGCCGCGTCACCGACGCGACCCGCATCGAGCGCATCCTGCCCACCATCCGCGAGATCGCGTCGAAGGGCGGCAAGGTGATCCTGCTCGCGCATTTCGGCCGGCCCAAGGGCCGCGACCCGAAGGAGAGCCTCGCCCCGATCGCGCAGGCCGTCGCCGAGCATCTCGGCAAGCCCGTCGGCTTCGCGGAGGACTGCATCGGCGAGGCCGCGGCCGCGGCCGTCGACGCGATGAAGCCCGGCGACGTCGTCCTTCTCGAAAACACCCGCTTCCACAAGGAAGAGGAGAAGAACGACCCCGCTTTCGTGCAGGCTCTCGCCGCAAACGGCGACGTCTACGTCAACGACGCCTTTTCCGCCGCGCACCGCGCCCATGCTTCGACCGAAGGCCTCGCCCGCATGCTCCCCGCTTATGCGGGCCGCACCATGCAGCAGGAGATCGAGGCGCTGTCGAAGGCGCTGGAGAAGCCCGAACGCCCCGTCATGGCGGTCGTCGGCGGCGCGAAGGTCTCGACCAAGCTGGAACTGCTCGGCAATCTCGTGAAGAAGGTCGACGTGCTCGTCATCGGCGGCGGCATGGCCAACACCTTCCTCGCCGCGCAGGGCAAGGCCGTCGGCAAGTCGCTCTGCGAGCATGACCTTCTCGACACCGCCCGTGCGATCCTCAAGACCGCCCGAGAGGCGGGCTGCACGATCATGCTGCCCGTCGACGTCGTCGTCGCCTCGGAGTTCAAGGCGCATGCGCCGTCGAAGACGGTCTCCGTCGACGCCGTCGGCGCGGAGGACATGATCCTCGACATCGGCCCGCAGGGCGTGGCTGCGGTCGTCGAAAAGCTCGCCTCGATCAAGACGCTCGTCTGGAACGGCCCCTTCGGCGCCTTCGAACTCGCCCCCTTCGACGCCGGCACCGTCGCCGTCGCGCAGGAGGCGGCGCGTTTGGCCGAGGCGGGCAAGCTCCTCGCGGTGGCGGGCGGCGGCGACACGGTCGCGGCGCTCAACCATGCGGGCGCGGCCGACGACTTCACCTATGTCTCGACCGCCGGCGGCGCGTTCCTCGAATGGCTCGAGGGCAAGGTGCTGCCGGGCGTCGAGGCGCTCCGCAAGTAAGTTTTCAGAGAACGCCGGAGCCGCGGCTCCGCATCATTCGAGAGGGAGAGAGAACGTGGCCCGCATCACCCTGCGCCAGCTTCTGGATCACGCCGCCGAGCACGGCTACGGCGTTCCGGCCTTCAACATCAACAATATGGAACAGGCGCTCGCCATCATGGCGGCGGCGAACGCCGTCGACGCGCCCGTCATCATCCAGGCCTCGCGCGGCGCGCGCTCCTACGCCAACGACATCATGCTCAAGCACATGATGGACGCGGTGACGGAGATCTATCCGCACATCCCGGTCTGCGTGCATCTCGACCACGGCAACAACGCCGCGACCTGCATGACGGCGATCCAGGCGGGCTTCACCTCCGTCATGATGGACGGCTCGCTGAAGGAGGACGGCTCCACCCCGGCCGATTGGGACTACAATGTCGCGGTCACCAAGCAGGTGGTCGACATCGCCCATCTCGGCGGCATCTCGGTCGAGGGCGAGCTCGGCGTGCTCGGTTCGCTCGAAACAGGCATGGGCGAC
>CAYNUN010000356.1:1471-2664 GCA_964400345.1 uncultured Methylobacteriaceae bacterium | reverse complement strand
GTGGGCGCGCCCTTCGCCTGCGCGGTGGCGAATTGCACCGTCGCGCTGCATCTCGCTTTGCTCGCGGTCGGTGTCGGGGAGGGGGACGAGGTCGTCACCGCCTCCCACACCTTCATCGCCACCGCCAACGCGGTCCGCCAATGCGGCGCGGTCCCCGTCCTCGTCGACATCGACCCGCTCACCTACGACATGGATCCCGAGGCGGTCGCCGCCGCGATCACGCCGAAGACGAAGGCGATCCTCTGCGTCCATCAGATGGGCATGCCCTGCGATCTCGAGCGCCTGCTCGCCGTCGCCCGCGCGCACGGCATAGCGCTCGTCGAGGACGCCGCCTGCGCCGTCGGCAGCGAGGTCCGCATCGGCAATGTCTGGTCGCGGATCGGCGCGCCCCTGGGCGACGTCGCCTGCTTCTCCTTCCATCCCCGCAAGATCCTCACGGTCGGCGACGGCGGCATGCTCACCACCGCGAATCCCGATTTCGACCGTTTCTTCCGCCTCAAGCGCCAGCACGGCATGAGCGTGCCGGACACGGTCCGCCACGGCAGCGCGCGGGTGATCTTCGAGGACTATCCCGTCCAAGGCTTCAACTACCGCATGACGGACGTTCAGGCCGCCATCGGGCGCGAGCAGTTGAAGCGGCTCCCGGGCATCGTCGAGCGACGGCGGGCGGCGGCCGAGTCCTATGCCGCGCTCCTCGCCGAACTGGTGCCCGCGGTCGCCCCGCCCTTCGAGCCGGACTATGCCCGCTCGAACCGTCAGAGCTACTGCATCCGCCTGCCCGAGGGAGCCGATCAGAAGCGCGTCATGCAGCGCATGCTCGACGACGGCATCGCCACGCGGCGCGGCATCATGAACGTGCATCAGGAAGCCGCCCATGCGGATCTTCCGCTCCGCTTCCCGCTGCCCCATTCCGAGGCCGCGCGGGATCGCTGCATCCTGTTGCCGCTTCACGACGGGACCGACGGGGCGGTCCGCCGCCGCGTCGTGCAATCGCTCGCCGAGGCGCTGGCATGAACGACGCCGCAGGTTTCCACCCGCCATGCGGGTCCGTGCCGGGCCGGCCGTTTCCCGCGAGGACGCAAAACGCCTCGCCGGGCGCTCCGCCCGCCGCCGCCCACGCGGCCCGGCCCGGTTTCGCGCCGCTCCGGTTGAAGGGGCTGATCCGCGAGGCGGTGCTGCGCACCGGGCTCGAT
>CAYNUN010000356.1:0-1461 GCA_964400345.1 uncultured Methylobacteriaceae bacterium | reverse complement strand
CGTCGTGTCATCAATTGGCTTACGGCGCGACGCCCGTCATCGCCGCCATGGCGGGCGCGCGGGTTCATGCGCTCGCCCGCACCACGCGCCACGGCGCCGTGGCCGATATCCGCGACCATGTCGGCGAGCTCGCCCGCCATGCCGGCGTCGCCGACCGGATCGCCGTGGTGGAGGAGGTTCCGCCCGATCTCTGGCGCGCGGCCGACATCGTCACCAACAGCGGCCATCTCCGTCCGATCGACGCCGCCGCCGTCGCCGCCATGCGGCCCGAAGCCGTGATCGCGCTGATGTTCGAGGCATGGGAGTTCCGGGACGCCGACATCGATCTCGCCGCCTGCCGCGCCAAGGGCATCCGCATCGTCGGCGTCAACGAGCGGCATGAAAGCATCGACGTCTTCTCCTATCTCGGCCTCACCTGCGTGAAGATGCTGTTCGACGCCGGAATCTCGGTCTACGGCAGCCGCATCGCGCTGCTCTGCGACAATGATTTCGGCCCCTTCATCATGCGCGGGCTGACCGGTCTCGGCGCGCGGGTGCAGGTGTTCGACGGCGTCGGGGCCGTTCCCGCCGACAGCTGGCAGGCCGTCGTCTGCGCGCTCCGTCCGACGCGCCGGCCCCGCATCGGCCCGCGCGACGCGAAACGGCTCGCCCGCGTCGCGCCGCATGCGGTGTTCGCGCAATTCTGGGGCGACGTCGACCGCCGCGCCCTGTGCGAGGCCGGCGTCCCGCTCTGGCCCGAGATCGAGCCTCCTCCCGGCCATATGGCCGCGCTTCTCGACGCGACGGGTCCGGAAGCCGTCGTCCGCCTCCAGGCGGGCGGCCTCGTCGCCGCCCAACGCATTCTCCGCGGCGACGCCGCCGCCGACCGCGATCCGATCGCGCAACTCCTCTGAACCGCCCCGTCGACGGAAGTACGGATCCTCCGATCGGGCACCCGCTTCGGCCTTCATGCGTCCGTCCGGTCGATTTCATCGATCACGCTCTCGGGCGACCATCCTTTCCGTCGGCAGAGGGAGGTCTCATCGATGCGCCTCGTGTCCTTCGCAAAGCGTCGCCTCGGAAACCGTTCCGCCTCGCTGCTCCCCGCGCTCGCCCCGCTCGCGCTTCTGGGTCTCGACGGCCGCGCCGTTCCGAGCGTCCGGGCGCTCGACGGACCGAAGCCCGGTCCCGGCCCCGTCCCCGGCCCGACGCCGCTCGACGGGCTCGAACCCGCCGCCTTCGCCGAAGCCGGATCGGAGGCGCAGGCCCTCGAAGCGCACGTCTTCGCCCCGCTGATGCGGTCCGCCGCGACGGCCCCGATCGAAGCGTCCATCGAAACCGCCGCCTCCGTCGAAAGCCCGCAATCCTCGCTCGTGCCGACCGCCTTCCTGCAGCCCCTCGCGGGCGGCACGACCGACGCCACCGTGTCGGCGACGAGCCTCTCCTCCGAGCCGCCCGCAAGCTCCTATCCCGACGGGCCTT
>CAYNUN010000355.1:0-2674 GCA_964400345.1 uncultured Methylobacteriaceae bacterium | reverse complement strand
AGCAGGGTGACGACCTCGCCGCGGTCGATCGACAATTCGATGCCGAACAGTACTTGGCTGTCGCCGTAGGCGGCCGCAAGATCGCAAACGCGCAGCATCATGCGTCGCCCTCGCCGAGATAAGCGATACGCACGGCAGGATCGGCTTGGATCTCGGCGACCGAGCCCGTGGCGATCGCGCGCCCGCTGACGAGCACCGAGATACGGTCGGCGAGGGAAAAGACAGCCTCCATGTCGTGCTCGACCAGCAGCATGGCGAAACGGCCTTTGAGACTTTGCAGCAATTCGACCATCTGCGCGCTCTCGACCGCCCCCAGGCCCGCCATCGGCTCGTCGAGCAGAAGCAGGCGCGGCTCCATCGCGAGCGCCACGGCAAGTTCAAGCTGCTTGCGCTCGCCATGCGAGAGCGACGCCACGGGCTCGTCGGCGCGCGTCTTCAAGCCGACGCGCTCGAGCAGCGCATGGGCCGGATCGCGCAAGCTGCGGTCGCCGCGTGCGGCACGAAAGAAGCGGAAGGAATGTCCCTGATGGGCTTGCACGGCCAGGGCGACGTGATCGAGCGCCGTGTAGCTGCCCATCAGCTGCACGATCTGGAACGTACGGGCCAGCCCGCGATGGACGCGCGTATGCACGGGGAGCGCTGTGATGTCCTGACCGTCGAGCAGGATGCGCCCGCCATTTGGCGCCAGCTCGCCGGTCAATTGGTTGATGACCGTCGTCTTGCCCGCGCCGTTGGGGCCGATCAGGGCGTGGATCTCGCCCGGGCGGACGTCGAGGCTCACTTCGTCCGAGACGACGAGCGCGCCGAAACGCTTGGTGAGGCCTTCGAGGCGGAGCACGGGGGTCATTTCGCGCTCCGATCGAACAGGCCCGCGATGCCGCCGCGGGTGAACAGAACGGCGAGGATCAGGAAGAGGCCGAACAGGATCTTCCAATGCGGGGTGGCGAGGGAGAGAGCCTCTTCGAGGATCAGGACCGCGAAGGCGCCCGCGAGCGCGCCCCAGACGGTGCCCGCGCCGCCGAGGATCACCATGACGATGAACTCGCCCGAGCGCTGCCACGCCATCAGCGCGGGACTGACGAAGGAGGTGAGATTCGCCATGAGCACGCCCGCCACGCCGCAGAGCACGGCGGACAGGACATAGGCCCCCAAGCGGACGCGTTCGACATCGTAGCCGAGCGCGGTGACGCGCTCGGGATTGCTGCGGGCGGCGCGCAGCGCGATGCCGAAGGGCGAGGCCGTGACCAGGCGCACGATCACGATCGACAGCACCAGGAAGGCCAGGATGATGAAATAGAGCGTGGTATCGTTCTCGATCGCGCGCGTGCCGCCGATGGTGGCGCGGGACCAGAGGGTGAGGCCGTCCGACCCGCCGTATTCGGACAGCGCATTGGCGACGAAGAACGCCATCTGCCCGAAGGCGAGCGTGATCATGATGAAGGCGATGCCCTTGGTGCGGACGGCGACCGCCCCCGTGACGAGGGCGTAGACCCCGGCCGCACCGGCGCCCGCGGCGAGGCCGATGAAGAAGTCGTCGACGTTCTCGGCGAGCAGAATGCCCGCGGCATAGCTGCCGATGCCGAGAAAGGCCGCGTGGCCGAGGCTCACCATGCCGCCGAAGCCCAGCACGAGATCGAGCGCGACCGCGCAGATCGCGAAGGCCATGATGCGGGCGGTGTAGGTCGACACCCAGTTCGGCAGGCCGAGAAAGGGCAGGACGGCGAGGAACCCGAGCATCAGCCCGAGCACGAGGAGATCGCGGCGGGTCTTGCTCATCCCGCGCTCCGTGACGGGAACAGGCCGCCGGGCTTGAAGGCGAGCACGGCCGCCATCAGGAGATAGATCGCCATGGACGACAGCGCCGGGCCGACATGGTTGGCGGTGGGCGCGGACATCACGAGCTTCAGAAGGTCCGTCGCGAAGGAGCGGCCGAGCGTGTCGACGAGGCCGACGATCAGCGCGGCGACGAAGGCCCCGCGGATCGAGCCGACGCCGCCGACCACGATCACCACGAAGGCGAGGATCAGCACGCCGTCGCCCATGCCCGGTTCGACGGAGAGGATCGGCGTCACCATCGCGCCCGCGAACCCCGCGAGCATCGCGCCGAAGGCGGTGACGGCGGTGAAGAGGCGGCGCACGTCGACGCCCAGCGCCGAGACCATCGGCGCGTTGGTCGCGCCGGCACGGACCAGCATGCCGAAGCGCGTGCCGTCGATGACGAGCCAGAGAAGCAGCGCCGTGCCCACGCCCGCGCCGATGATCGCGAGGCGGTAGACGGGGAAGAGCAGGCCGTCCATCAGCACGACGGAGCCTGACAACAGCGGGGGAACGGGCACGCTGATCGGGGCCGCGCCGAAGGCGAGCTTCACGCCCTCGTTGACGATCAGGATGACGCCGAAGGTGGCGAGCACCTGATCGAGATGGCTGCGGGCGTAGAGCGGTCGAAAGACGAGGCGCTCGAGGACGAGGCCGAGCACGAGGGTGAGCGGCAGCGCGACGAGAAGCGCGCTGAAGAAGCCGCCCGTGACCTTGGCGAGCACCGCGGTGAGATAGGCCCCCAGCATGTATTGGACGCCGTGGGCGAGATTGATGAAGTCCATCACCCCGAAGACGAGCGTCAGCCCCGCCGCGACGAGGAACAGCATCAGCCCGAATTGCAGGCCGTTGAGGGTCT
>CAYNUN010000354.1:0-2688 GCA_964400345.1 uncultured Methylobacteriaceae bacterium | reverse complement strand
GGTTGAACACGGAGGTGGCGCGGGCGCGGGAGCTGCTCGCGCTGATCCGCCAGGGCGCGCTCGACGGATTGTCGATCGGCTACCGGACGATCCGCGCGCGCACCGACCCCGCGACGCGGGTGCGGCGGCTCCTCGCCGTCGACCTGCAGGAAGTGTCCCTCGTGACCTTCCCGATGCTCCCCGAAGCCCGCGTCTCCGCCTCGGGCGGCGGCGCGCCCCTCCTCGCCGAAACCATCCGGACGGCGACCGAACGACTGTTTTCCGAGCGGAGAAGCTGATGACCGACCATTTCGAGAACAAGGCCGTGACGGCCGACGCCAACGAGGCCTTCGCGATCTTCATGCGCGGCTTCGAGGAGTACAAATCCGAGAACGACATGCGCCTGAGGCGCATCGAGGGCGGGCGCGGAACCGACGTGATCGTCGAAGAGAAGATGGCGCGGCTCGACGCGGCGCTCGACGCCGCCCAGCGGCGCATGGACGGCCTCGCCGTGAAGGCGGGACGGCCGGCGCTGGGCGCGGCGGCGGCGGAGCCCGCGACCGACGAGCACAAGGCGGCCTTCGACGCCTATCTGCGCGGCGGCGAGACCACGGGGCTGCGCGGCTTCGAGAAGAAGAACATGTCCTCGGTGACGGGGCCGGACGGCGGGTTCCTCGTGCCGATCCCGGCGGAACGGGAGATCCTGCGGCGGATGAGCGGAGGCTCGCCGCTGAGGGCGCTCGCCACCGTGCGGGAGACCTCGACGGCGGTCTTCAAGCGCGCCTATTCCCCCACGGGCCCCGCCGCGGGCTGGGCGGCGGAGACGGCGGCGCGGCCGCGGACCAATCAGCCCGTGCTCGCGGACATGACCTTCCCGACCATGGAACTCTACGCCATGCCCTCGGCGACGCAGACGCTGCTCGACGACGCCGCGGTCGATCTCGAGCAATGGCTCGGCGAAGAGATCGAGACGGTCTTCGCCGAACAGGAGAGCGCCGCCTTCGTGAGCGGGGACGGCACGACGCGGCCGCAGGGTTTCCTCACCCCGCAGAAGGTGCCGAACGCCACCACGAGCTGGGGCCGGATCGGCTATCTGACGACGGGCGCCGCCGGGGCGCTGCCCGCAGCCCATCCCTCGGACCTCCTGGTCGACCTCGTCTATTCGCTGCGGGCGGGCTACCGGCAGAATGCGAGCTTCGCGATGACGCGGCGCACGCAATCGGTGATCCGGAAGCTCAAGGCGACGACGGGCGAATATCTGTGGCAGCCGCCGACCATGCCGGGCGGCGCGCCGTCGCTGATGAACTTCCCGCTGATCGAACTCGAGGAGATGCCGGAAATCGCGGCCGACAGCTTCTCGATCGCCTTCGCGGATTTCCGACGCGCCTATCTGATCGTCGACCGGACGGGCATCCGCGTGCTGCGCGACCCCTATTCGACCAAGCCCTTCGTGCTGTTCTACGTGACGAAGCGCGTCGGCGGCGGGGTGCAGGACTTCGACGCGATCAAGCTGCTGCGCTTCGGGACCGCCTGATCCCGGCTCAGGGCGCGGCGATCGTCGCGTCGATCCAGGCCCGCTCCGGCGCGACGAGCACGCCTTGCGTGATCGCGCCGCAGCGGCGCCCGCCCGAGCCTTCGGCCCAGGCGGTGACGGCGATGACCGTCCCCGCCGGATCGAGGATCGCGCCGCCGGAATCGCCCTGACAGGCTCCGCTGCCCTGCTTGCCCGACAGCCAGACGAGCACGCGGCCGGGATTGTGGGGCGTGATCACCGGCAGGGCGACGGAACGGAGCCGGCCGCCCGTCTTCCCGTCCCATTCGAGGGACAGGCCGTAGCCCGCGACGCGCAGAAGGGCGTCCTTCTCCGGCACGGGCGTGCCCGTCCCGGCGAGGCGGGCGGGAAGAAAGCGGGCGGGCAGCGGCTCCTTCGACCGCACGATCGCGAGATCGACCGAGGGGACGCGGGTCTTCTCCGCGTCCTTCCTGAATCGCGGATGGGGCACGATCCGTTCGGGCTCGATCATCACGGGATTGCCGCTCGCGGCGTCGCGCCAATGCAGGCGGTAGGAAGCGCCCGGCGTCACGCAATGCGCGGCCGTGAGCACCGCACGCCGCGAGACGACCACGCCGGAACAGAAACCGCCGCGATCCGACACGATCATCACGAGATGGGGATCGAGATCCGGCGCGTCCTCGCCGCCGACGATCGCGCGTGCCGGGCCCGCGGCCGAGAGAAGAAGGGCCGCGGCGAGCGCGGCTCGGAAGATCGTCATGCGCCTGTTCGCACCCGCGGGGCGGGCCTTTCCTTGTCCGGAGCCGTATCATGAGCTTATCGCCGATCGCGCCGCCCGCCGTCGACCCCGTTTCGCTCGTCGAGGTGAAGGCGCAGTTGAGACTGGTCGCCGCCGACGAGGACGCGCTCTTGGCGACCCTGATCGCGGCCGCCGTTCGGGCGGTCGAGGCCGCCACCGACACGGCGCTGATCGCGCGGCGGGTGCGGCTGTCCCTGGACGCGCTGCCCGCCGACGGGATCGTGGCCTTGCCGACGGGCCCCGTTCGAAGCGTGGAGGCGATCCGCATCTTCGACGCGAACGGCGTCGCGACGGCCATCGAGGCGTCGCGCGCCCGCATCGACCCGAGCACGACGCGGCCGCGGCTGCTGATCTCGGGCCCGCTCCCGACGCCGGGCCTCCGGCTCGGCGGCGTCGA
>CAYNUN010000353.1:0-2689 GCA_964400345.1 uncultured Methylobacteriaceae bacterium | reverse complement strand
GCGCTCAAGCGCAAATTCAAGGGCAAGATCCAATGCGGGCATTGCTGCTCGCTGTCCTTGCAGGAGGAAGACGCGATCGCCGAAACGGTGAAGCTGTGCGCCGATGCGGGAATCGCCGTCGTCTCGCTGCCGATGTGCAACATGTATCTTCAGGACCGCCGGTCGGGCCGCACGCCCCGCTGGCGCGGCGTCGCGCCGCTGCATGAACTCGACGCCTCCGGCATCCGCGTCATGGTCGCGAGCGACAACACCCGCGACCCGTTCTACGCCTACGGCGATCTCGACATGGTCGAAGTCTTCCGCGAGGCGACGCGCATCCTCCATTTCGACCATTCCGACCGGCCGTGGACGAAGACCCTCGGCACGACGGCGGCCGACGTCATGGGCCTGCCCGATCACGGCCGCATCAAGGTCGGCGGCCCGGCCGATCTCGTGCTCGTCTCCGCCCGCACGCTGGGCGAATTCGTCTCCCGCCCGCAATTCGACCGCGTCGTCCTCGTCGGCGGCGCGCCCGTCTCCACCACTCCCCCGGACTATCGCGAACTCGACCCCCTCCACGCCTGACCGGAGCGCCGATCCATGCCCGCCTATGACCTCGACGCTCTGAAGCGCCGCCTCGGCTCCATCCGGACCGAGACCAATCCCGCCCTCGTCAAGCAGAAGAGCCGGGACTTCTACTGGTACTCGCCGATCCTCAAGAAGCAGCTCGACCACGTCACGGGCGACATCATCGTCTCTCCGTCCTCCGAGGCGGAGGTGGTCGCCACGCTCGCCGCCTGTTTCGAACTCGGCATCCCCGTCACGCCGCGCGGCACGGGCACGGGCAATTACGGGCAGGCCATGCCGCTTTCGGGCGGCGTCGTCCTCGATCTCTCGGGGCTGAACAAGGTCACCAACATCGCGCCGGGCCGCGTGACGGCGCAGGCCGGCACCGTTCTCGCCGATGTCGACAAGGTGACGCGCGCGCATTCCGGGCAGGAACTGCGCATCCACCCCTCGACCTATCACACCGCGTCGATCGGCGGCTTCGTGGCCGGCGGTTCGGCGGGCGTCGGCTCGATCAAATGGGGCGGGCTCAGGGATTACGGCAATCTGATCCGCCTGCGCGTCCTGACCATGGAGGCGAGCCCGCGCGTGCTCGAACTCTCGGGCGACGACATGCAGAAGGCCGCCCATGCCTACGGCACCAACGGCATCATCACCGAAGTCGAGATGCCGCTCGCGCCCGCCTATACTTGGCACGACGTGATCGTGGGTTTCCCGACGCTGCGCGACGCCGCCGCCTATGCCAATGCGCTGGGCGAGCAGGACGGCATTCTGCTGAAGAACCTCGCGGTGGTCGCCGCGCCGATCCCGCACACCTATTTCACCCGCCACAAGAAATATCTGAAGCCCGAGAGCCACGTCGCGATCGTCACGGTGGCGGAGCAGGCGCTCGACGCCATGCTCGCCTTCACCCGGCGCTTCCGTACGGGCGAAGTCCTGATGCGGACCGACCTGCTGTCCGAGGAGGATCGCAAGGGCCTCCCGCCCGGCTTCGAACTCGGCTGGAACCACACGACGCTGCGCGCGCTCCGCGTCGACCCGACGCTCACCTATCTGCAGGTGCTCTATCCCTATCCGAACCAGATCGACCTCGTGGAGAAGATCCACGCGCATTTCGGCGACGAAGTGCCCGCCCATCTCGAATTCGTGCGCTTCGACGGCAAGGTGACGTGCTTCGGCCTGCCTCTGGTCCGCTACACCGGCGACGAACGGCTCGAAGAGATCATGCGCATCCATGAGGAGATGGGCGCCCCGATCTTCGATCCGCATCGCTACACGCTGGAAGAGGGCGGCATGAAGCAGACCGACGAGGTCCAGCTCGCCTTCAAGCGCGAGGCCGATCCGAAGGGCCTGCTCAATCCCGGCAAGATGATCGCCTGGGAGGATCCGGCCTACGACTACAAGGCCGGCAAACGCTATCTCTTCCCCGGTCTCGAAGCCCGGATGGCCGACGCCTGAGCGGGGAGGGGAGTTTGCGCATCCTCCTCGTCCATTGCCACCCGAACCCGGCGAGCTTCACCGCCGCGGTCCGGGACGCCGCCCTCGAAGGCCTCGCCGCGGCGGGGCACGAGCTGCGCGTCATCGATCTCTACGCCGAGAATTTCGATCCGGTCCTCAGCCGCGAGGGCCGCGAGGCCTATCACACTGCGGGCGAGAACGAGATCGGCGTCGAATCCCATCTCGAAGCGCTGCGTTGGTGCGAGGGTCTTCTCTTCACTTATCCCACCTGGTGGTACGGCCAGCCCGCGATGCTCAAGGGCTGGCTCGACCGCGTCTGGATCCCCCACGCCACCTTCACCATGCCCGAGGGCGACAAGCCCATCGGCCGCGTGCTCACGAACATCCGCCTCATCGGCGCGATCACGACGCTGGGCAGTCCGAAATGGTGGTGGTGGCTCATGGGCATGCCCGGCCGCCGCGTCCTGCTGACGGGCATTTCCGTGCTCTGCGCCCCGGGCGCGAAGACCCTCTGGCTCGCGCTCCACAAGATGGATTCGACGACCGAGGCGCAACGCGACGGCTTCCTGCGCCGCGTGCGCGAGCGGATGCGCCGGCTGGGCTGACGGCTCCTCGCCGTCGCCCCGTCGCCGCCCGCCTTCGGCTCCTCCGCCTCAGCGGGTGAACTGCTTGTACTTGATCCGCT
>CAYNUN010000352.1:0-2724 GCA_964400345.1 uncultured Methylobacteriaceae bacterium | reverse complement strand
TGATGAACAAGCCGAAGCGTTGCTCGCAGGCGATCTGTCGGAGTACATCTCCGCCGAGAGCCTTTCGCCCGTTCCCTTCGAGATCGCGCCGAAGACCGAACGGGTGAACATGCGGCTGCCGAAGGGCTTGCTCGACGCCGTGAAGGCGGAGGCGAACCGTCAGGCGGTCCCGTATCAGCGGTGGATCCGCGTCGTCCTCGAACGGGCGGTCGCAGAGAAGCGCGGCCGCCCGTCGACGCGTTGATCGTCAATACGTCTCTTCGAGGATCCTGAGATAATCCTCTTCGCTTGCGGGGCGGGCGTTGGTCGCGTGCGTATGGTCCGCGGTCGCGGCCTTGGCGATCGCGGGGAGCACCTGGCGGGGCACGCCCATTTCCGAGAGCCGCGTCGGCAGGCCGAGCGAGGCCGAGAAGCGCTCGAACCAATGCGCGAGATCCTCGGACTCCGGCACGCCGACCGCCTGATGGATGCGGACATATTTCTCCGGCACCGCCTCGCGGTTGAAGCGGATCACGGGCGGCAGCAGCACCGAATTCAACGTGCCGTGATGCAGCTTGAATTCGCGCAGCGCGCCCAGCGGATGCGACAGCGCATGGACCGAGCCGAGCCCTTTCTGGAAGGCCAGCGCGCCTTCGAAGGCGGCGATCATCATCTCGCGCCGGGCTTCGCGGTCCTGGCCGTTCGTCACCGCGCGGGGAAGGGCGCGGATCGCGCGCTCGAGGCCGTCGATGGCGATGGCCGCGGCGACCGGGTTGTCGATCGGCGAGGTGAAGCATTCGACGCAATGGCTGATCGCGTCCATGCCCGTCGCGGCCGTCAGAAGGGGGGGCAGGCCGAGGGTGAGATCGGGATCGCAGACCGCGCGCTTCGGCACCAGATAGGGCGAGAGCAGGCCCAGCTTCCGCCCGTCGCGGAAGGTGATGACCGCGCCGCGGCCGACTTCGCTGCCGGTGCCCGCCGTCGTCGGGATCGCGACCGTGGGCGCCGTCCGCGCGGTGATCTTCGGCGTGCCGCCCAGAATGGCGGCATAGGTCTGCAGCGGCCCCTCATGGGTCGCGAGGATCGCGACGCCCTTGGCGAGGTCCATCGGCGAGCCGCCGCCGACGGCGATCATCCCGTCGCAGTCATGCGCGCGGTAAAGCTCCAACGCCGCTTCGACGCCTTCTTCGGTGGGATTGGTCGGCGTGTCGTCGAACACGGCACGGATCGTCCCGGCGGGCAGTCCGGCCGCGACCCGGTCGAGCAGGCCCGCCGCCACGACGCCCTTGTCGGTGACGACGAGCGGCCTCGTGATGCCCGCCGCGGCAAGGTCTTCGGCCAGCCCGCGGACCGCCCCGTAATCGAGACGGACCGTGGTGATGTAATTGATGAGAGCCAACTGCGCCTCCGAGGTTCATGCAACCGCGAGAATGGGTTCTCGCGCCGCCACGTGTCGAGTCCCGCATATTTTTCGACGATCGTGGACACCAATTCCGCCCGTTCGAAGCGCGGCAGCATTGCCTTAACCGCATAACCCGCTAATTTCCCGGCATCGCTGATCGGTGGTCGGGAAACGACCCGTAGAGAGGGAACGCGAAAATCATGAAGCGTCGTCAATTCATCAAAGCGGCGGGCATCGGCCTCGCCTCCACGGCCGTCGCGGCTCCCGCGATCGCGCAGAGCTCGCCGGAAGTCCGCTGGCGTCTGACCTCGAGCTTCCCGAAGTCGCTCGACACCATTTACGGCGGCGCCGAGACCTTCGCGAAGGCCGTGGCGGAAGCGACCGACAACAAGTTCCAGATCCAGGTCTTCGCGGCGGGCGAACTCGTTCCGGCCTTCCAGGCGCTGGACGCGATCCAGAACAACACGGTCGAGTGCACGCACACCGCCCCGTATTATTTCGTCGGCAAGGATCCGACCTTCGCCTTCGGCACGGCCGTGCCCTTCGGTCTCAACAGCCGCCAGCTCAATGCGTGGATGTATCACGGCGGCGGCGCGGAGCTGATGAACGCGTTCTACGCCAAGTACAACACGATCGCCTTCCCGGCCGGCAACACGGGCTGCCAGATGGGCGGCTGGTTCCGCAAGGAAGTGAAGACGGTCGCCGATCTTCAGGGCCTCAAGTTCCGCATCGGCGGCTTCGCGGGTCAGGTCCTCACGAAGCTCGGCTCGGTTCCGCAGATGATCCCCGGCGGCGACATCTATCCGTCGCTCGAAAAGGGCACGATCGACGCGGCCGAGTGGGTCGGCCCCTATGACGACGAGAAGCTCGGCTTCAACAAGGTCGCGCCGTTCTACTACTATCCCGGTTGGTGGGAAGGCGGCGCTCAGCTGGCCGTGATGTGCAACACGGCCCGCTACAACGCCCTGCCGAAGTCCTATCAGGCGGCTCTTCAGGCCGCCGCCGCGATGGTCAACGGCGACATGCAGGCGAAGTACGACGCCCGCAACCCGGCCGCGCTCCGTCGCCTCGTTCAGGGCGGCGCGCAGCTGCGTCCGTTCCCGGTCGAAGTGATGGAAGCCTGCTTCAAGGCGGCGAACGAGCTTTATGCCGAAACGTCCGCCAAGAACGCCGACTTCAAGAAGGTCCATGACAGCTACATGGCCTTCCGCAGCGACCAGGTTCTGTGGACGCAGATCGCCGAATACAGCTTCGACACCTTCATGATCCGCCAGCGCGCCCGCGGCTGATTACGAAGTCCATTCGAAACGGAAAACCCCGGAGGCCTCGCCTCCGGGGTTTTT
>CAYNUN010000351.1:0-2731 GCA_964400345.1 uncultured Methylobacteriaceae bacterium | reverse complement strand
TCGTCGTTCCCGCGGGGACGAACGACGTCGCCGTGAACGAACTCATCGCCGTCATCGCTTCCGAAGGCGAAGACCCGAAGGCTTTGGGTGCGGGCGCTGCGGCTCCGAAGCCCGCCGCCGCGCCGGCCGCGCCGATATCGGCTCCCGCGGCTCCCGCGCCTGCGCAGGTCTCTTCGGCGGCTCCGGCTCCGGCCGCTCCCGCTTCGGCGGGGCGCGTCTTCGCGTCGCCGCTCGCCAAGCGCATCGCCAAGGATGCGGGGCTCGATCTCGGTGCGATCAAGGGCACGGGTCCGCACGGCCGCATCGTGGAGAAGGACGTCCGCGCCGCGATCGCCGGCGGAACCGCCAAACCCGCTCCAGCCGCCGCTCCCGCGGCCGCTCATGCCGCACCAGCGCCCGCCGCTCCGGCTCCGGCGCTCGCTGCGGGCATGGGCGACGACGCCGTCCGCAGGCTCTATGAGGCGGGCAGCTACGAGGAAGTGCCGCACGACTCGATGCGCAAGACGATCGCGCGTCGCCTCACCGAGTCGAAGCAGACGGTGCCGCATTTCTACCTCTCGGTGGATTGCGATCTCGACGCGCTCTTGAAGCTCCGCGAGCAGATCAATGCGGCGGCTCCCGTCGTCGACGGCAAGCCCGCCTACAAGGTCTCGGTCAACGATTTCGTCATCAAGGCGTTGGCGCTCGCCCTCAAGCGCGTGCCGGACGCGAACGTGTCCTGGACGGACTCGGCGATGCTGCGCCACAAGCATGCCGATGTCGGCGTCGCGGTCTCGATCCCGGGCGGCCTGATCACGCCCGTCGTCCGCAAGGCCGAGTCGAAGACGCTGTCCGTGATCTCGAACGAGATGAAGGACTTCGCGGCCCGCGCCAAGGCCCGGAAGCTGAAGCCCGAGGAGTATCAGGGCGGGTCCACCGCCGTGTCGAATCTCGGCATGTTCGGCATCAAGGACTTCTCGGCCGTGATCAACCCGCCGCATGCGACGATCCTCGCGGTCGGCGCGGGCGAACAGCGGCCCGTGGTGAAGAACGGCGCGCTCGCGATCGCCACGGTGATGACCGTGACGCTCTCCACCGACCACCGCGCCGTCGACGGCGCGCTGGGGGCCGAGCTGATCCAAGCGTTCAAGCAGCTCATCGAGAATCCGATGGGGATGCTGGTCTGAGACCTGAACGGTCGAAGGTAGGGCGTACCCCTCCCCCTTGCGGGGAGGGGCTGGGGGTGGGGGTCTCGCGAAAGGAGCCGCGACGCGTGCCGACCGGAAAGCCGCCTAAGGATCGATCATCGGAGCGCACCCGCTCCGCTGCCGCGACGATGCGGCGGTCGATGACCGACCCCGAGCGGCGGCTCTGGAGAGGACTTCGCGACGGAGTTCCGATCCACGGGTCCCGTTTTCGGCGGCAATTCACGATCGGCCCCTACATCGCCGATTTCCGCCGCCTCGGTGCGCGCCTCGTCGTCGAAGTCGACGGCGAACAGCACGCCTTCGAAGCGAATGCCGCACACGACGCGCGGCGGGACGATTTCCTGAGATCGCAAGGTTTCAGGGTGCTCCGGTTCTCGAACCGGAGCGTGATGACCGAACTGCCGATCGTCCTCGAGACGATATGGGCGGCGACCGACGGAGACCGGATCGGCGGGCGGGGCGCCACCCCCACCCCCGACCCCTCCCCGCAAGGGGGAGGGGAGTAAGGAGCGGACATGGCCGACAATTACGACGTGATCATCATCGGCGGCGGGCCGGGCGGCTATGTCGCCGCGATCCGCTCCGCCCAGCTCGGCATGAAGACGGCGGTCGTCGAGCGCGAGCATCTCGGCGGCATCTGCCTCAATTGGGGCTGCATCCCGACCAAGGCGCTGCTGCGCTCGGCCGAGATCTACCACTACGCCACCCACGCCAAGGATTACGGCCTCACGCTGAACGGCACGATGTCGGTCAACGTCGCCGACGTCGTGAAGCGCTCGCGCGGCGTGTCCGCGCAGCTCAACGGCGGCGTCGGCTTTCTCCTCAAGAAGAACAAGGTCGACGTGATCTGGGGCGAGGCCTCGATCCCGAAGGTCGGCGAGGTGAAGGTCTCCGCCCCGAAGAAGCCCGCCGTGCAGCCCCAGAACCCGCCGCCCAAGGGCACGCTCGGGGAGGGGACCTACAAGGCGAAGAACATCATCATCGCCACCGGTGCGCGCCCCCGTGCGCTGCCGAGCCTCGAGCCCGACGGCAAGCTCATCTGGACCTATTTCGAGGCCATGGTTCCGCAGACCATGCCGAAATCGCTGATCGTCGTCGGCTCCGGCGCGATCGGCATCGAGTTCGCGTCCTTCTACCGGACGATGGGTGCGGAAGTGACCGTCGTCGAGGTGATGCCGCAGATCCTCCCCGTCGAGGATGCGGAGATCGCCGCGCTCGCCCGCAAGCGCTTCGAGAAGCAGGGGATGAAGATCCTCACCGGCGCCAAGGTGACCAAGGTCGACAAGGGCGCGGACAGCGTCACCGCCACGATCGAGGACGGGAAGGGCGGCACGCAGAAGATCACGGCCGACCGTCTGATCTCCGCCGTCGGCGTCGTCGCGAATGTCGAGGGCATCGGCCTCGAGGCGCTGGGCGTGAAGCTCGACCGCGGGATCGTGCAGACCGACGGCCTCGGCCGCACCAACGTGCCCGGCATCCATGCCATCGGCGACGTGGCCGGCCCGCCGATGCTCGCCCACAAGGCGGAGCACGAAGGCGTCATC
>CAYNUN010000350.1:0-2734 GCA_964400345.1 uncultured Methylobacteriaceae bacterium | reverse complement strand
TCGAGAACGGGCTTCGCATTGCCCAGAATGCCGGACAGCCGAAGATCGGCGAGGCCGGGGGCGCTGAAGGACAGTTCCTTGATTTCGAGATCGCCGCCGTCGCGCATCACGAGTTCCAGTCCGCTCGAAACCTCGAGCTTGTCGTAACCCAAGGCGAGGAGGGGTGCGGCGTCCGGATCGTCGCGATCGACGGTGACGGCGAGACCTTCGGTCGCGATGCGCAAGCCTTTGGGAATGCCGCCGCCGGGATTGTCGATGCGCAGGTCGAAGGCCTTGAACGCGGCGGCGTTCGCGCCGCCCGCCGCGAGACCGGCGACGGAGAAGTCGCGGATCTGCATGGTTCCGAAGGCGGGGAGAAGCCGCGTCCACGGCACGTCCTTGGGCGCGCCCGCGTCGCCGTAGACTTCGACCAGAGCCTTGAGCAGCGGATCGATCGACCAATCGGAGAAGCGGATCGAACCGATGCGGCTCTTCTGCTCGCCGTCGATCTGGCTGAAATTCTCGATGGCGAAGGTCGGGCCGCGTCCCAGCCTCGACCCCGTGAAGGCGATGCGCCCGATCACGGCGGTCTCGTCGGCATCGATGATGCGGATCCCGGACGCTTCCATCGACCCGACCGCGAAGGAGGAGAAGAACAGGTCGAGATCCTTGACCAGCGCCGCCCGACGCTGGGGCGAAAGATTGTCGAAATCCTCGCCGGCGGCGAAGTCCTCCGCCGCGGCGAGCCAGCCCTTGGGCATCGGCCGCGCCCGCACGTCGGCGACCTCGATGCGGTCGACCGTGATCCTCGCGCCGTCCGCGGGCTCCATCTCCAGCGCGGCGATGTCGATCGCGCCGTAGACGAGACGCAGTTCGCGGCCGGGCGCATCGCTCGGCCCCTGAAGGGCGAAGCCGAAGGCGAGGTCCGCATCCTTGACGTTCATGCGGCCGAAGGCGCCCGTGGAGACCGGATCGCCGTCGAGAAACTGAGCGAAGCGCCCCTTGGCGACGACGGCGGTCGATGCGCGTCCGGCCCTCACGTTCCGGAATTCCACATTTTCGAGAACCGTCGTCGAGCGCTCCTTGCCGACCCGCTCGTTCGTCTCGATCGAGCCGATCCGCAGGACGGAGGCGTCGAGGCGGCGCAGAGCGTCGGCGACGGCGCGGTAATCGCCGGCCGCACCCAGCGCGCGCACCGCGTCCGCCCCGAGCGAGGAATTCTCGATCGTCACGTCCTTGAGAACGACGGAGGAGGCGGCCGAACCGATCGTGAGGCGGTCGACGACGACCGTCTGCGCGGCGGCGGACAAGGAGGCCGCCAGAAGAACGACCGCGCCGAGCCCGGCCTTGCGCATGATGTGATGGAACACGAACTTCTCCGCAGCGGACGCGGCTCCGCGGGGAGCCGGGGGGTGGTCGGGACCGGACGGCGGGATGGTGGTCCCGCCGACGTCGGTTGTAAACGTGATCCGTGCCTATTTCACTGCGAATCCGCGTTGAACAGGCGGTGCATCTCGTCCACGTCCTCGCGCGTCGGAAGCCCGGCCTCGTTGCCCAGCCGACGGATCTTGAAGGCCGAAGCGCCGCGCGCGAAATCGAAGTGTTCGGCCCATGGCAGATCGGGCCGCGACATCTTCGAAGCCATATAGGCCCCGTGGAAGACGTCGCCGGCCCCGCTCGTGTCGACGATCTCGGAGACGGGCACGGCGAGGGGCGGTTGGCGGAGGACGGTTCCGGTCTCGTCGTACCAGAGCATGCCGCGTTCGCCCTGCGTGACGCCGCCGATGCGGACGCCTTTGGCCTTCAGCAGGTCGAGCAGGGCTTCGGGCGTGATCTTCAATTGCCGCGCGAAGTCTTCGCCGCAGATCGCGACGTCGATGAATTCCAGCAGTTCGAGGCTGTTGGAACGGACCGTTCCTCCGTCCAGCGAGGTGAGGACGCCCGTCTCCCGCATCGCCTTGGCGTAATGGAGCGCGGCGTCCGGCTGGTGGCCGTCGAGATGAAGGCCGCGACAGCCCGCGGTGTTCAGCGACGGGAAGGGGTGGAGGTAATCGTCGTCGCGGCAGCGGATGATCGCGCGTTTCGTGCCGTTGGGGATGACGAAGGACAGCGAGCTTTCGCGCACCTTCCGCGCATGAACGGGAAGCGCGTATTTCGCCGCCATGTCGAGGAACATGCGGCCGAGCCAATCGTCGGCGACGGAGGTCAGGAGATCGGGAACGACGCCGAGCTTCGCGCAGCAGAAGGCCGCCGTCACGGCGTTGCCGCCGAAGGAGACGGCGTAGTCGCGCGCGACCGTCTTCTCGTCGCCCGTCGGGATGCGGTCGGCGAGGAAGGTGACGTCGATATAGGTCTGTCCGATGAAGAGCGCGTCCACGGCGATCCCACTCCACGAGCCAAGGCGGATCGCGAGCTTAGCCGTGATCGTGCGCGAGTCCGAGAGCGTTCCCGCGCGGCGGCGGGGACCCGCGGCGCGACGGGATCAGACCGCGAAGCTCGTGCCGCAGCCGCATGAGGCGGTGGCGTTGGGGTTCACGACGCGGAAGGCCTGCCCCATGAGATCGTCGACGAAATCGACGGTCGAGCCTTCGAGGAACTGCATGGAGACCGGATCGACGAGCATCATCGCGCCGTTCTTCTCGATGACGAGATCGTCGGGCGCGCGCTCGGCGTCGAAACCGAAATCGTATTGGAAGCCGGAACAGCCTCCGCCGTTGACGCTGAGACGGATCATCGCGCCCGGCGGTTCGGCCTC
>CAYNUN010000349.1:0-2739 GCA_964400345.1 uncultured Methylobacteriaceae bacterium | reverse complement strand
CCGGCCCGCCTTCGGCGGTCCACCTTCTCCCGCCAGGGGAGAAGGGCGCACATCACCGCCGGTGCGATCGACCCCTCACGGCTTCGTCTGCGCCGGGGCTTCCACGGCTTGTTCGGGTACGCTCGCGATGGGGGCGGGGCGTTCCTGGACGGTCATGCGCCAGGCCACGAAGGCCGCCAGAACCAGATGCACCACGGCGTTGTGGACGAAGAGCATGTCGTCGCCGAAACGCGTCATCAGCGCGGCGGCGACGACCGGGCCCACGATCGCGCCGACGCAATAGAGGAAGAGCAGCGTGCTCGAAATCGAGACCGCGCGCTCGCTGCCCATCCGGTCCATCACATGGGCCGTGACGATCGGGTAGAGGCCCGGCGCGATCGTGCCGATCAGGAAACCGAGCACATAGACGAGAAGCGGAAACTGCGTGCCGGCGATCACCATCCCGATTTCGACGAGCGCGACGAAGAAGGAACCGACGGCGAGCACGCCGCGCCGGTCGACGAGATCCGAGATGCGCCCGACCGGATAAGGCCCGATCGCCGAGCCGAGGATCATCGCCGTCATGAAGCTCGCCACCGCCCCGGGGCCGAGATCCATCCGCTCCACATAAGCGGGCGCGAGCGACCAGAAGGTGCCGTTGGCGAGGCCGATCAGCGCGATGCCGAAAACGCCGACGGGCGTCGCCTTCAGGATCGCTCCCATCATCAGCCGACCCTTGGGCGGCAGGGGCGGGGGCTCCGCCTTGGTCATCGCCATGGGCAGGAGCGAGAGCATCATCAGCCCTGCGCCCGCCGAGAACAGCGCGAAGCTCTTCGCCTCGAAGACGCGCAGGATCTGCTGGCCCGACGCGGAACCCGAAAAATGAACGATGTTGTAGATGCCGAGCACGCGGCCGCGCCGTTCCGCGCCGGCCTTCATCGTGATCCAGCTCTCCACGGCCGTGTAGAGGCCCGCGAAACAGAAGCCGATCAAGGCGCGGAAGAGCATCCAGGCATAAGGATCCACCGCGACCGCGAAACCGAGCGCGGCGATGGAGACGATCGCGGCATAGGCCGCGAAGGCGCGGATATAGCCCGCATGCCGGATGACGGCGGGCGTGCTCCAGGTTCCGGCCAGCATGCCGAAGAAATAGGCCGAGCCGATCAGCCCGATCTCCGTCGGGTCGAACCCTTCCAGAACCGCGCGCATGGGGACGAGCGTGGTCAACAGCCCGTTGCCCGCGATCATGGTGAAGACCGCGATGAAGACGGGCAGAAGCGCGAGGACGATGGTCTGCAAGGCGGCCGTTCGGTGACGTTCGAGGATCCGTTGCGCGGCATCCTCCGCCGGCCTTCGCGATTTGAGAACCCCGGTCGAGCGCGGATCTGACCTTGCGGAGGGAGGGGGCGAAGACGCGTCGGGGATCGCCGACGGTGTGGCGTCGCGGGACTCGCTCCGCTATAAGGCTGCCTTCCCGCCTCGTGGAAGAAGGCGGGAGATGACGGGAGACTTGCGATGTCCGAGCGGTGGACGCCTTCGTCCTGGCGCAACAAGCCGATCCAGCAGGTGCCGGATTATCCGGACGCCGCGGCTCTGGCCGCCGTCGAGGCGCAACTCTCCGGCTTTCCCCCGCTCGTCTTCGCGGGCGAGGCGCGCAAACTGAAGCGCGCTCTCGGCAAGGTCGCCGCGGGCGACGCCTTCCTGATCCAGGGCGGCGACTGCGCCGAGTCCTTCGCCGAGCATTCGGCCGACAACATCCGCGATTTCTTCCGCCTGTTCCTGCAGATGGCCGTCGTGCTGACCTTCGCGGGCTCCTCTCCCGTGGTGAAGGTCGGTCGCGTCGCGGGCCAGTTCGCCAAGCCGCGTTCCGCGCCGAACGAGACGATCGACGGCGTGGAACTGCCGTCCTATCGCGGCGACATCATCAACGGCATCGACTTCACCAAGGAGGCGCGGACGCCCGATCCGAGCCGCCAGCTCGACGCCTATCGCCAGTCCGCGGCGACGCTCAACCTGCTTCGCGCCTTCGCGACGGGCGGCTACGCCAATCTCGAAAACGCGCATCGCTGGATGCTCGGCTTCGTCAAGGACAGCCCGCAGTCGCATCGCTACGAGGAACTCGCGGGCCGCATCACCGAGACGCTCGACTTCATGCGCGCGATCGGTCTCGATCCCGAAGCGCATCCCGAACTGCGCGCCACCGATTTCTACACCTCGCACGAGGCTCTCCTGCTCGGCTACGAGCAGGCGCTGACCCGCGTGGACTCGACCACGGGCGATTGGTACGCGACGTCCGGCCACATGATCTGGATCGGCGACCGCACGCGCCAGCCCGATCACGCCCATGTCGAATATTGCCGCGGCATCAAGAACCCCGTCGGCCTCAAATGCGGCCCGTCGATGACGGCCGAAGGGCTGATCCGCTTGATCCACCTGCTGAATCCCGAGAACGAGGCGGGCCGTCTGACGCTCATCGCCCGCTTCGGCGCGGACAAGGCGGCGGATCATCTGCCGGGCCTCGTCCGGGCGGTGCAGCGCGAGGGCCGCAACGTGGTGTGGTCCTGCGACCCGATGCACGGCAATACCGTCAAGGCCGGTTCCGGCTACAAGACGCGGCCTTTCGAGCTGGTGCTGTCGGAAATGCGCACCTTCTTCGACGTCCACCGCGCCGAAGGCACGCATGCGGGCGGCATCCATCTGGAGATGACCGGCAAGAACGTGACCGAATGCACGGGCGGCGCCCGTGCGATCTCCGATGCG
>CAYNUN010000348.1:0-2753 GCA_964400345.1 uncultured Methylobacteriaceae bacterium | reverse complement strand
CAATTTCGGCCACGCGCTGAAGAACACGCTCGTGCCCGTCATCACCATCACCGGCCTGCAGCTCGGCTCGATCATCGCCTTCGCGATCATCACCGAGACCGTGTTCCAATGGCCGGGGATGGGCGTCCTCTTCCTCAAGGCGGTGCAGAACGTCGACATCCCGATCATGGCGGCTTATCTGGTGATGATCTCGGGGCTGTTCGTGATCATCAATCTCTTGGTCGATCTGCTCTACGCCGCCGTCGATCCGCGCCTGCGCGTCACGCTGAAGGGAGCCTGAGATGACGCAGTCTCCCGCTCCCGCCGCCGAGCCCGCGGGCCTTCTCGCCCGGATGCGCGACAGCGACGTCTGGCACAGCTTCCGCTCCTCGCCGATCACGATCTCGGCCGCCCTCGTGGTGCTCGTTCTCGCGCTCGCCGCGCTCTTCGCTCCGCTGATCGCGCCGATGAACCCTTTCGATCCGGCGCAGGTCTTCCTGATGGATGCGAGCATTCCGCCGCGCTGGAGCCCGGGCGGCGATCCGCGCTTCATCTTCGGCACCGACGATCAGGGCCGCGACCTTTATTCCGCGATCCTCTACGGCATGCGCGTGTCGCTGCTCATCGGCCTCGGCGGCGTTCTGCTCGCGGCCGCCATCGGCATCACGCTCGGCCTCGTGGCGGGCTATGTCGGCGGCCGGACCGACGCGATCATCATGCGCATCGCCGACGTGCAGCTCACCTTCCCCGCCATCCTGATCGCGCTGCTGGTCGACGGCGTCGTCCACGCGATGCTGCAGGGCATGCCGCGCGACCGGACGGTCTACGGCGTCCTGATCCTCTCGATCGGCCTCGCCTTCTGGGTCCAATACGCCCGCACCATCCGCGGCTCCACCATGGTTGAGAAGAACAAGGACTATGTGCAGGCCGCGCGGCTCGTGGGCATGTCGACGCCCGTCATCATCATCCGGCACATCCTGCCGAACGTGATCGGCCCGGTGCTCGTGATCCTCACGATCAATATCGGCCTCGCGATCATCACCGAGGCGACGCTGTCCTTCCTCGGAGTCGGCCTCCCCGCGACGCAGCCCTCGCTCGGGACCTTGATCTCGATCGGCAACAAATATCTCTTCTCCGGCGATTGGTGGATCGTCGCCTTTCCCGGCTTCACCCTCGCCCTTTTCGTGCTCGCCGTGAATCTCCTCGGCGACTGGCTGCGCGACGCGCTCAATCCGAGGCTGCGATGACCGTGCCCGTCCTTTCCGTCCGCGACCTCACGGTCGAGTTCGTCACCCGCCGCGGCACGCTGCGCGCGATCGATTCCATCTCCTTCGACATCGCGCCCGGCGAGGTTCTGGGCGTGGTGGGCGAGTCGGGCGCGGGCAAATCGCTGACGGGCACCGCCGTCATCGGCCTTCTGGAGCCGCCGGGCCGCATCGCGGGCGGCCAGGTCCTTCTGTCCGGCAAGCGCATCGACGACCTGAAGCACGAGGACATGCGCAAGCTCCGCGGCAAGCGCATCGGCATGGTCTTCCAGGATCCGCTGACGAGCCTCAACCCGCTCTATCGCGTGGGCGACCAGCTCGTCGAAACCATCATGACGCATCTGCCCGTCACCAAGGAGGAGGCGCGCAGACGCGCGATCGACCTTCTCGCCGAAGTGGGCATCCCCGCCCCCGAGCGCCGCATCGACGGTTGGCCGCATGAATTCTCGGGCGGCATGCGCCAGCGCGTCGTCATCGCCCTCGCGCTCTGCGCCGAGCCCGATCTCGTCATCGCCGACGAGCCGACCACCGCGCTCGACGTCTCCGTTCAGGCGCAGATCATCTCCCTGCTGAAGAAGCTCTGCCGCGAGCGCGGAACCGCCGTGATGCTCATCACCCACGACATGGGCGTGATCGCCGAGACGGCCGACCGCGTCGCCGTGATGTATGCGGGCCGCATCGTGGAGATCGGCCCGGTGCGCGACGTCGTCCGGACGCCGCAGCATCCTTATGCGCGCGGGCTCATGGGTTCGATCCCCTCGCTCGACGAAAGCCGCGAGCGTCTGCTGCAGATCGAAGGTTCCATGCCGCGTCTCGCGGCGATCCCGGAAGGTTGCGCCTTCCATCCGCGCTGTCCGCACGCCTTCGCGCGCTGCCGGGTCGAAAAGCCCGTCCTGCTCGACGTGGGCGCGAGCCGCGCCGCCTGCTGGCTGCATGACGCCACCGCGCCGAAGGAGTCCGCCGCATGAATGCTCCCGCGACGAACGACCGCCCGATGCTGGAGGTCCGCAACCTTCGCAAGACCTTCGACGTCTCCAAGCCCTGGCTCGAGCGGATGCTGGGCGGCGAAGGCCGGCAGGTGCTGCGCGCCGTCGACGGCGTGAGCTTCGACATCCGCAAGGGCGAGACCTTCGCGCTGGTGGGCGAATCCGGTTCCGGCAAATCGACGGTCGCGCGCATGGTCGTCGGCCTTCTGCCGCCGTCTGGCGGCGCGATCGCGATCGACGGCAATGTCCTTTCGGGCCGCGAGGGTTATCCGCGCGCGCTGCGCCGCCGGCTGCAGATGATCTTTCAGGATCCCTATGCCAGCCTCGATCCGCGCTGGCGGGTGGAGGACATCATCGCCGAACCGATCCGCGCCTTCGGCCTCGCCGCCGATCCCGCGGCGGAAAAGGCCCGCGTCGGCGAGCTTCTCTCCCTGGTCGGCCTGCACCCGGCCGACGGCGTGAAGTTCCCGCATGAATTCTCCGGCGGCCAGCGCCAGCGCATCGCCATCGCCCGCGCGCTGGC
>CAYNUN010000347.1:0-2786 GCA_964400345.1 uncultured Methylobacteriaceae bacterium | reverse complement strand
CACCGCGCCCGTATCGCCCGTCAGCGTGTAGCAATCACCCTTCGACAGGTTGGTGCCGTGGTAACGGGCGTCGAGCGACACCTGCTTCCAAGTGTAGGTGATGCCCGCATTCCAATAGGTGTAGTCCGCGAGGCGCGTCGGATTGACGACGGCGGGCTTGGTCTGCGTTCCGAGGAAGTAATGGCCGAGTTCGCCCGACACCGAGAGATTGTAGGGCAGCGCGATCTTCACGGTGCCGGAGAGATAAGTGGCGTCCGCGCCCGTACCGAGCCAGTTCCAGGTGTAGAAGGCATTGGCGCCGACGGTGACCGTCTCGTTCCAGACATAGGACGCCTTGCCCGCGACTTCGAAGAAGTCCGAATTAGCGACGTAACCCGTGTTCGGTCGATCTTCGCGCGGGTAGAAGTAATAAATGCCGCCGAGGTCGAAGCTGACGGGCCCGAAGGTCGGCCGGATGCCGGCGGTCAGATCGACTTCCGCGAGCGGCTTGGTCGGCAGGTCGACCGAATAGGCGGCGACGCCCGCGTAGTAGAAACCGTCATAGCGGACTTCGCCGTAACCCATCACGCCGGGATTCCGGTCGGTCTGCGAAATACCGCGGAAATTGTAGTCCGACTGGATCTTGGCGCCGAAGGCGAAGTCCCACGGCGAGACGACCGGCGGGGGCGGCGGCGGGGCGACCGCCTTCTTCTTCGCCGGAGCGTCGGACGCATGGGCGGGAACCGCTACGGCGGCGACGAGGGCTAATGCAGCAATAAGGCGTCCGGACATGGCGATTTCCGCTCCAATAGGCGCCGACCGTGGTCGGCCTTCATACGATCATTGATCGAACGAAGCGCTCCCGCCGACAAGCCGATAGATTCGGCAACACTGCCCTGCTTTTATGCAGAATTCCCGAAAATGCTCAGGAACCGATACTTTCGTCCGATAAGCCGCGATTATTCGGCGACGAAACGAAGCGGGATCGGTTTTCGAACCGAATGCGCTTGCGGTCGGACGCCGCGGCGAACGACATCATATCTTCAACTTGTAGTGATCGCTCGCGACCGTTGCAGCTTGCTGGAGGCGCTCGCGCGAAAGGTGAGCATAGCGAGTCGTCGTCGCCATATTCGCGTGCCCCAAGATCTCCTTGACGTCATAGAGCGTCATTCCCTCGTTCACGAGCGCGGATGCGAAAGAATGCCGGAGATCATGCACGCGGATATGGTCGAGACCCGCGCGTTTGCGGGCGTTGTTCCAGCTCGTGAAGATGTTCACGAAGGGCTTGCCCGTCTCCGGATTGGGAAAGATCCACGGCGTCACTGCCGCGACTTCGGGAGCGACGCGGATCAATTCGCGCTTTGCTGCATGCAGCACGCGGATCGCCTCGTCGGACAGCGGGATATAGCGGGGACGACCGGACTTCGAGAGGGGAACGGTGAAGATCCGACGGTCGAAATCGACATTCTCCCAACGCGCGTCGAGGGCTTCGCGTTTGCGCCCGCCCGTCAGCAGCAGATAGGCGATGATGTAGCGCAGCAACGGATTTTCGCTTTGTGCGACGGACACTTGCAGCCGCTGCGCCTCGGCGGGGGTCAGGAAAGCGTCGATCCGGTTCGGGCAGGGAAGTTGTCGGACGCCGCGGGCGGGGCTTTCCTTGAGTCCTTCGGTCTCCCAATCCACCGCGCGGCTGAAGATGCTTTTCACCGTCGCGAGAATTCTGTTGACCATGCTGGGTCCATAACCTTCCGCCAGCTTCGACTGTAGAAGATTACGGATCTCCGCTTTCTTGATCGAAACGAGCGGACGTTCTCCGAGCGCGGGGAAGATGTGATTGACGATGATGCGCATTTCTTCTCGGTGCGAACGCTTCACCGTCTTGGCGTGCGGGCCGTAGACGTTCTCGACGAAATCGCGGAACAGCATCTCGCCGGTTTTTTCCGCCTCCGGCTGCGCTTCACGGCTTCTTTCCAAAGCGATGCGCCGCGCATCTTCGATCGGCAAAGACGACGCTTCCGCGATCAAAGACAAGCGCCGTTTTCCATCGACATGGCGGGCGACGCGCCAGACCTTGCCCGCCGGGGAGATGTCCAAATACAGCGCGGGCACTCGTGAATCGCGCAATAGGCGACGTTCCTCGCCGTCCGTGAGTGCAGCGGAGCGGATGAACTCTGGTGACCACATTTCCACGACCGGAACCTCCCCAACGGAGAACAGGTTTTACTTCTTTCTGAATAAATCTGCAGTTGCATTTTTGATCGGCATATAGCGACGTAATTTTTTCGTTTTCCCCTTTTATTTGAGCGTCTTAAATCGTTTTCCGAACATTTTGAGCCGATATTTCAGCGCATAGCTGATATGCAATTTCTTTTTGATAAGATTTCTATTCTTTTATATGCGGTCAAGATTATGGCGACCGGTCGAGTACGTCAAGGTCTGCAAGGCCTACGGGAACGGTTTCTTCACGATCCCGGGCACGGATACTTGCCTGCGCATCGGCGCCCAGCTCCGCGCCGACACCGTCTTCACCGAGCGCTTCGAACAGACCTCCGCGCGCGGCGCGAAGGCCGAGTTCGACTACCGCGTCCGCGTCCGCTTCGACGCCCGCCAGCAGACCTCCTTCGGTCTCCTCCGCGCCTACACGCAGATCTCGCTGAACGACGGCAACGGCGTCGGCGACGGTCCGCTCGGCAACCAGGGCCGCACCGACGATGCGACGGACCACTACGCCTTCATCCAGTGGGGCGGTCTCACGGTCGGCAAGGCCGACTCGTTCTTCGCCTATGCGCCCGGCACGGCGGTGTTCT
>CAYNUN010000346.1:0-2790 GCA_964400345.1 uncultured Methylobacteriaceae bacterium | reverse complement strand
CGCAACTGTTCGCCGACGGCGGATCGGGCACGGCGGTCATCACCGTCAACCGTGGTCCGATTGATGCCGTCGTGACGGCGATCATCACCAAGGAGAAGACGGTCACGCTGACCAAGGGCGCGACCGGAACGCTCGACCTTCTCCCCGACACGTCGGTCACGCAGATCATCGAGGTGCGGCAGGGCGGCACGGTCTATGCGAGCGGCACGGACTACACGCTGAACGCCGACCGCGTGGATTGGTCGCCGGGCGGTGCGGAGCCTGCCTCCGGCTCGTCCTACACGGTCAGATACGCCTTCCTTGATGCGGTGACGCCGACTGCCGTCGGGACGGACACCGTGACGCTCACGGGCGGCGTGACGAACTCGGCAGTGCTGCTGTCCTATCGCTGGAAGCTGCCCCGCCATGACCTGCTCTGCCTCAACAGCGACGGCTTCCCGGTCTATGTGAAGGGCATCCCGTCTCCGGCATCGCCCCGCGCTCCGGCGCAGCCTACGGCGCTGCTCGCGCTGGCCGAGGTGCATAACGATTGGCGCGGCACGCCGACCATCGTGAATACCGACGTGCGGTCTGTGCCCTACATCGAGATGTGGGCCTACTTCCGCCGTCTGTTCGATGCGCTGGACCTGATCGGGCTTGAACGCCTGCGCCGGGACATCGACAGCCGCGAGCCTGTGGCGAAGAAGGGCGTGTTCGTCGATCCGTGGATCAACGACTTCTATCGCGATGCGGGCGTGGTGCAGACGGCGGCGGTGTTCGGCACCGAGATGCGGCTCGCCATCGACCCGTCGGTCGTGCGGCTCGGGCCGACCGCGTCCGAACTCCTCGCCTACACGAATGAGGTGATCGTCCAGCAGGAACTCGCGACCTCCTGCATGAAGATCAACCCCTACTCGAACTTCACGCCGCTTCCGGCGTCGATGGAGATCGACCCGGCGTCTGACTTCTGGACGGAAACGGCTACGCAATGGCTGTCGCCCCAGACGGAAATCTTCGGCGCGGGCAACAGGGTCACGACCACGACGGCAACGCGCGTCATCGGTGAGACGACGGAAGAAGCGGAGTTCCTTCGCCAAATCCCGATCAACTTCATCATCCGTGGCTTCGGCGCGGGCGAGACGTTGGCGACGCTCACCTTCGACGGTCTGAACGTGAACCCCGGCGGCCTCGTCGCATCGACGGCGGGCGTCGTCAGCGGCACGTTCACGATCCCGGCCAATGTCCCGGCAGGGTCGAAGATCGTCGTGGCGACGGGCGGCGGCGGCAGCAATGCCTCCACGCAGTTCGTCGGACAGGGTACGCTCGACATCAGCGTGCTGCGTCAGGTCACGACGATCCGGCGCTCGGCACGGCGTGTCGACCCGCTCGCTCAGACCTTCACGCTCACGCAGGCGCGGCAGGTCAGCGGCGTCGATATCCGCTTCTGCGCTATCGGCAACGTGACCAAGAACGTGATCGTCGAAATCCACACCGTCGAAAACGGTTGGCCGACGGAGATCACGCTCGCGCAGGCGGCGGTCGATATGTCCACCGTCACGGTCAACACATGGACGCAGGTGCGCTTCGATCTGCCCGTCTTCCTGACGGCGGATCGCGAGTACTGCATCATGGTGAAGACCGATGACGCGGTTCACGCACTCAGCACCGCGCGGGTCGGCGACTTCGATGCCGTGCGCCAGCGTTACGTGTCCGCGCAGCCCTATACGGTCGGCGTGCTTCTGTCGTCGTCCAACGCGCTGACGTGGACGCCGCACCAGAACGAAGACCTGACGTTCCGCTTGGTGGCGGCGCGCTTCGCGCCGACCACGAAGACGGTGACGCTCGGTTCGGTGTCCGTAGCCAACATGTCCGACCTGCTGATACGGGCGGGCGTTGAACTCCCGACCGCCGACGCTTCGATGTACTTCGAGGTGGAGCGCGCGAACGGCGATGTCACCCGCCTGCTTCCCGGTCAGCCGTGGGAGTTGTCGGAATACGTCACCGAGAACGTCAACGTGCGGGCGGTGCTGCAAGGCTCGGCCACGATCAGCCCGATCCTGTTCCCCGGCGTGACGTTCATTCCGGGCCAGCTTCGGACGAGCGGCACCTATGTCTCGCGGGCGTTCACGATGGGCGCGGCCATCCGGCTGTCGGCCTTCTTGAAGACGCGGCTGCCGCCGGGATCGAGCCTGACGGTCGAGATCGACGACGCCAACAACAACTGGGTGCCTGTCGCTCAGTTCGCGGCAACGGTCATCGACCAAGGTTGGACCGAGCGAGAGTATCGCCAGACGCCCTACACGGCTGTGCAGGGCCGCGTGCGGTTGACGCTCACCGGGACGCCTGCGGCCCGTCCGGTCCTCTCGGACCTCCGCGCCGTGTCGATCTAAGAGGGGCCGATCATGACCATCACGAATGAGACGCCGAACAGGGGTTACGACCTGCCCGCGCCACCGAACAGGCTCGCGGATGACGTTCTGCGGTTGATCAACGGTCTGACCGAGATCGACGCGGATGTCACCGCGATACTGGCTGCGATCACGACCAAGGCCGATGCGGCCCACACGCACGCGATGTCGGACGTTGTGGGCCTCTCGGCTGCGCTTTCCGCGCTCGCCCCGGCAGCGCACACGCACACGTTGGCAAGCCTGACGGGCGTTTCGATTGCCGGGCCGACGACGGGCCAGATGCTCCGCTTCAGCGGCGGCAGCTGGACGAACGCCACCTTGGTCATCGCCGACATCTCAGGGCTTTCGGCGGCTCTCACCAGCCTGCAATCCCAGATCAGCGCCGACATCGACGACGGGACTT
>CAYNUN010000345.1:0-2792 GCA_964400345.1 uncultured Methylobacteriaceae bacterium | reverse complement strand
GTCTCGGCGGGCATCGTCTCGGCGCGCAACCGCGACATCTCCGACCAGTCCTACGGCCAGTATCTCCAGACCGACGCGGCCATCAACAAGGGCAATTCGGGCGGTCCGCTGTTCAATCTCGCGGGCGAGGTCGTCGGCATCAACACTGCGATCCTGTCGCCGACGGGCGGCTCCATCGGCATCGGCTTCGCCGTTCCGTCCTCGATCGCGACGGGCGTGATCGACCAGTTGCTGCGCTTCGGCGTGACGCGGCGCGGCTGGCTCGGCGTCCGCATCCAGAACGACGACGACTCGATCGCCGAAAGCCTCGGCCTCGGCGCGCCGCGCGGCGCGCTCGTCGCGGGGATCGACGAAAAGGGTCCGGCCAAGACGGCGGGCCTCGAGCCCGGCGACGTGATCGTCCGCTTCGACGGCAAGGAGGTGAAGGAGAGCCGTGATCTCCCGCGCCTCGTCGGCCAGACCGCGGTCGGCAAGGACGTCGAAGTCGTCGTGATGCGCAAGGGCAAGGAAGTCGTCCGCAGCGTGAAGCTCGGGCGGCTCGAAGAAACGCAGCAGGCGCGTGCGGAACCCGGCCAGACGGGACCGCGCGGCAGCGCGCCCGCGACGGCGCGTGCGCTCGGCCTCGAATTGTCCCCGATCACCGACGATCTCAAGCGGCGCTTCTCGATCAAGGACAATGTGAAGGGCGTCGTCGTCACCCGCGTCGACCCGAATTCGGCCGCGGCCGACAAGCGGATTTCGGCGGGCGACGTGATCGTCGAAGTTCAGCAGGAGGCGGTGACCTCTCCCGACGCGATCACGCGCCGGATCGACCAGCTGAAGAAAGACGGGCGCAAGAGCGCGCTGCTGCTCGTGGCGAACGCCCAAGGCGACGTGCGCTTCGTGGCCGTGAACATCGAGTGAGCCGTTTTCGGCTTCCGCAGAACCGAAAGGGCGCCGAAAGGCGCCCTTTTTCGTTCCGGAGGGATTACTCCACGAAATCCGCGCTCCGATACCCCTGCGCATAAAGCAGGGCCGTGAGGTCGCTGAAATCCACCCGTGCATGCGCGGCCGCAGCGACCGCGGGTTTCGCGCGGAAGGCGACGCCCAAGCCCGCTTCGCCCAGCATCGCGAGATCGTTCGCGCCGTCGCCGACGGCCATGGTCGCGTGGCGGGCAAAGCCGCGGGCGTCGCGCAGTTCAATCAGGCTCGCGAGCTTGGCCTCCTTGCCGAGGATCGGCTCCCGAACGGTTCCCGCCAGTTTCCCGTCGACGGTCTCCAGAATGTTGGAACGGTGCTCCTCGAAACCCAGCGCCTGCGACACCGGACCCGTGAACAGCGTGAAGCCGCCCGACACCAGCGCCGTATAGGCCCCGTTCGCACGCATCGTCATGACCAGCGCCCGCCCGCCCGGCGTCAGCGAAATGCGGTCCGCGATGATCGTGGAGATGACCGACACGTCGAGGCCCGCGAGAAGGCCCACGCGTTCGCGCAGCGCGGGTTCGAAGGCGAGTTCGCCCTGCATCGCGCGTTCGGTGATGGCCGAGACCTTCTCCTTGAGCCCGACGAAATCGGCGAGTTCGTCGATGCATTCCTGCCCGATCATGGTGGAGTCCATGTCGGCGAGGAACAGCTTCTTCCGCCGCCCTTCCGCGGGCTGAACGACGGCATCGATGCGAGCGTCGCCGAGTGCGGCGCGGATCGCGTCGGCGATGACGCGGCCGTCCGAGCCTTCGGCGGCTTCGAAGAAGAGGTCCGTCGCGACGCCGTCGTCGAGCGCTTCCGTCCGGCAGGGAGAAGGCAGCGCTTGCGCGGCGCGGGCGATGAGGGCATCGGTGAGCGCGGGGGCGGCCGGATCGGACACGAGGGTGGCGACGAAAAGGGTCATGACGGCTTTCGGAAGGCGTGCGGCGTGAAGGACGGGATCGAGGCCATCCTCATCGCAGGACCGACGGCGAGCGGCAAGTCCGCGCTGGCGATCAAGCTCGCGCGCCGCTTCGGCGGCGCCGTGATCAACGCCGATTCCATGCAGGTCTATGCCGATCTCCGCATCCTCACCGCGCGTCCGACCGCGGAGGAGGAGGCGCAGGTTCCGCATCGCCTGTTCGGCCATGTGGACGCGGCCCGGCTCTATTCGGTCGCGCAATGGCTCGACGACGCCCGCGGCGCCGTCGAGGCGGTCCGCGCGGAGGGGCGGATACCGATCGTCGCCGGCGGAACCGGCCTGTATTTCAGGGCGCTGACGGAAGGCCTGTCCGACGTTCCGCGCGTCCCCGACGATGTTCGTGCCCGGGTCCGCGCTGCGGCGCAGGGCAGGGCGGTGCAGGATCTCCACGCCGAACTCGCCGCCAAGGATCCGGAAACGGCGGCGCGGCTGCGCCCGAGCGACCCGCAACGCATTCTGCGGGCGCTGGAGGTGATCGAGGCGACCGGGCGACCGCTCGTGACCTTTCAAGGGCCACGATCCGGCCGGGTCGTCGACCCGGCACGATCCGTCTCCGTCTTCCTCGCGCCCGATCGGGACGTTCTGCGCGCCCGCATCGACGCCCGTTTCGACGCGATGATGGCTGCGGGCGCGCGCGAAGAGGTGGAGGCGCTCGCCGCGCGGCGGCTCGATCCGGCTCTCCCCGCCATGCGCGCCCATGGGGTGCCGGGACTGCTCGAGGCGCTTGCGGGGCGGATCACGACGGAGGAGGCCGTGGAGCGTGGAAAGAGCGATACGCGGCGTTATTCCAAACGCCAGTTCACCTGGTTCCGGCATCAGGCCCCGGACTTCCTCCCAGTCCCGCCGGAGGAGGCGGAGGGCCGCATTC
>CAYNUN010000344.1:0-2796 GCA_964400345.1 uncultured Methylobacteriaceae bacterium | reverse complement strand
CTGCGCGGCGTCAGCGTCAGCGCCGTATAGGTCGCGTCATAGCCCGCCAGCACCGACGGTGCCGCCAGCGCCATCAGGCCGTGATGCGGCAGCAGGTAGCCGCGCTTGGCGCGCACCTCCGCCAGCCGGCGCGCCACTTCCGCCTCGTCAGGCATACCGGTCATGCCGTCACCTCGAACAGCGCCTCGATCTCCACCGGGATATCGGCATAAAGCTCGGCGACACCGATGGCGGACCGCGTGTGCCGCCCGCCCTCGCCGAACACCTCCACCATCAGGTCGGAGAAGCCGTGCAGCACGTCCGAGGGGGTGTTGAAGCCGAGCGCGCAGTTGATGAAGCCGACGACGCGCACCACCCGCACCACCGGATCGAGCGTGCCGAGATAGGTCCGCAGCGTAGACAGGCAGCAGAGCCCTGTGAGGCGCGCCGCGTCATAGCCCTGCGGGATGGAGAGCTCGCGCCCCAGCTTGCCGCGTACCAGCGGCACATTGCCCGGCCCGAGCGGCCCGTGGCCGCTCATGTAGACATGGATGCCCGACCGCAGCGCGCGCACGCGATTCGCCTCGTCGCGGAACGGGGGCGGCAGCGCGACGCCAAGCTTCGCGAGCCGTTGCTCGTTGGTCTCCGTCATCAATGGTCCTCCAGCAGGCGCCCGCAGCCCGCGATCCGATCGGTGATTCCGTGGCTCCGCAGCGCATGCCAGTAGGTCGCGGTGTTGATCGCGATCACCGGCTTGCCAAGCCATTCCTCCGCCTGCGCCGCCAGGCGCATCATCGGCAGGTTCGCGCCGAACTGGATGATCCCGCGCACCTCCGGCCGGTTGACCTCCTGTAGCGCGTCGCGCAGAGCCTCGATCGGCGTGCGTGCGATCCCGACGGGGGATGTGCGCTGCAGGTGCTTTGCTGCCACCAACTCGCATCCGATCTCCGCGAGATAGGCGGAGAGGTGGCCATGGGCGACGGGGAAATAGGGCGTAACCAGCCCCACGGGGCCGCTGACGCCGATTGCAGCGAGGGCCGCCGGAAGCGCCTCCGCGGCCTGGGTGAAAGGAAGGCCGCCGGTCATGCGGTCCACGCGCGCACGAATTGCGCGCGCGGCCGCCATGCCGCCGTTCCAGATGCTCTCCGCCGAGATGCCGAGCACGATGTGATCGGGCTCGGCGGTCAGCACCCTCTCCAGCGCCCCTTCCAGCGCGGCGTCGATGCGGCGGATCAGTTCGTTGAAGTCGGCGTCGCTCGACATCCGGTCGTTCGAGATGTGCATCCGCGCGACGTGGTTGGTCACGCCGTGCGGACGCATCGCGTCGTACTCCGGCTGTACCACCGTGTTGGTGGACGGCGTGACGACGCCGAAGCAGCCCCGATAGCCGAGGACGTCGGGCATTCGTTCCTCCTTCTCAGCGCGCCTGCGCGCGCCGGGCCTGGAAGTCCGCCTCGGACTGCGCCATCAGCGTCACGTCGGCCAGCACCTTCTCGGGCGTATCGAGCGCCGGGTTGGGCAGGGCGCCAAGGGCGCGGAATTCCGTGACAAGCTCAGGGTCCGCGATGGCGGCGCGGAAGCCGGCGGCAAGCCAGGCCTTGCGATCGGCCGGCACCGCCTTCGGCACCGCCACCCAGCGGCTGACGCCCCAATTCGCGTCGCTGCGACCGGTCACGCTGTTCACTGTCGGCGCACCGGGCAGGAAGCTCGATTCTTGCGTGCCCGTCACGCCGACCGGCACGACGCGGTTGCCCTGCAGGTGGCCGCGGATCTCGCCGAAGAAGCCGAAGGCCAGGTCCACATTGTTGCCGAGCAGGGCCGTCAGCCCAGGCGCCCCGCCCTGGAAGGGCACGCGCAGGAACCGCCCGCCCGCCGCGGATTCGAGCTGCTCGATCAGGTATTCGTAGTAGCCGCCGGGGACGTTGGCGACGCGGATCGTGCCCGGCCGCTGCCGCACGGCGTCCAGGATGCCGCGCAGTCCGCCGCTGCGATACGGCCCCTCCGCGTTGACGACCAGGTTCAGCGGCTCGGCGTTCAGATGGGCGATATGATCGAGGTCGCTCCAGTTCCAGCGCCCTTGGCTGCGCGTGGCATCGGAGAAAATGAGGTTGGCGACGATGCCGACCGCATGCCCGTCCGCCGGCGCCTGGGTCGCGAGCCAAGTGTGTCCGACGAGGCCGGCGCCGCCGGTGCGGTTGTTGACGAAGGAGCGCTCTCCGGAGTGCTTCTCGAAGAAGCGCTGCACGACACGAGCGGTGATGTCCATGCCGCCACCGGCGGGATAGACGACGGTCAGCTCGATCGGCTCACGCGGGAACCCGGCGGGCTTGGGCACCGAAAGGCGCCCCTGCGCGCGGGCCGCTGCCGGCAGCGCGGCAGCCGCCGCGGCGCCGGCGATCAGGTGCCTGCGATTGATGGTGAAGGTCATGTCGTTCCTCCCAATCTTCTCTGTGTGAGGCCCTTGAAGGCCACGAGAAGCAGCATCAGCGCGGCGGCGGCCAGCATAGCGGCGGCCAGCGGGCGGTCCAGGAAGATCCAGGCGCCATACGGCGACATCACCATCGACTGGCGCAGCGACTGCTCAAGCAGCGGCGCGAGGACGAAGGCGAGCACCAGCGGCGCGAGCTCATAGCCCAGCTTCCGCAGGAACCACCCCAGCACGCCAAAGCCGAGCATCACCCAGAGATCGAAGAAGCTGCGATTGGCCGAATAGGTGCCGACGATCGCGAGCAACACGATGGAGGGAAACAGCACCGAATAGGGCACGCGCAGCAGCTGCACCCAAAGCCCCACCAGCGGAAGGTTCAGGATCAGCAG
>CAYNUN010000343.1:0-2813 GCA_964400345.1 uncultured Methylobacteriaceae bacterium | reverse complement strand
CTATTTTGCGCATACAGAGCTTTGGAAAAACGTACCTTCCCATCGGGCTTTGGCCATGTTTCGCGGCCGCAACGAAGGCATTCTCAACCTGCAATTACAACCAGATGCAGAAGAAACCAGCGCACACGCCAGCTGCGAGCAAATGGTTGCCAGCCACTTCGACTTGCGTCAGCAAGGTCGTGCGGCAGATGCCTTTATCCGCACCGTGGTGCAGTGGACCTGGAAAGTAAAACTGCATCTGCAACTGGAAAATGACCTGCTTGGCGAACTGCGCGAAAAAGCCGAGGAAGAGGCCATTGCCGTCTTTGCCCGCAATATGAAAGACCTACTGATGGCGGCGCCAGCCGGCATGCGCGCGACATTAGGCTTAGACCCCGGTCTGCGCACCGGTGTAAAAGTGGTCGTCGTCGATCAAACTGGTAAATTGGTCGCAAGCACCACGATTTTCCCACATGCGCCACAAAATCTGTGGGACAAGTCAGTCAAAACGCTAGCCGCTTACTGTAAACAATTCAAAGTCGAATTGATTGCCATCGGCAACGGGACGGCATCGCGGGAAACCGATAAGCTGGCCGCCGATGTGATCAAGCTGCTGCCTGAACAGCAACTCAGCAAAATAATGGTGTCAGAAGCCGGCGCTTCGGTGTATTCAGCGTCTGAACTAGCCGCTCAGGAATCCCCAGATTTGGACGTATCTCTGCGCGGCGCCGTGTCGATTGGCCGCCGCTTACAGGACCCGTTGGCGGAGCTGGTTAAAATCGAGCCCAAAGCCATTGGCGTCGGTCAATATCAGCACGATGTAAATCAAAGCCTGCTGACCAAATCGCTCGACGCTGTGGTGGAAGACTGTGTAAACGCAGTTGGCGTTGATTTGAATACAGCATCAGTCGCTTTATTGGCGCGGGTTGCCGGTCTGAATAAAACGCTGGCACAAAATATCGTGATGTATCGCGACAGCAATGGCCGGTTTATGCAACGCCGTGACCTGCTCAAAGTGCCTCGACTGGGTCCTAAAGCTTATGAACAAGCGGCAGGCTTTTTGCGTATCAACAACGGCACGAACCCGTTGGACGCGTCTGCGGTGCATCCGGAAGCGTACCCGCTGGTCGAGAAAATCCTGGCTCGGCATCAGCAGCCCGTGGCTGCGGTGATCGGTAACAGCAGCTTCCTGAAGTCGATTAATCCAGCCGAATTCGCCGATGAACATTTTGGTATCCCGACTATCACCGACATCCTGAAAGAATTGGATAAACCAGGCCGCGACCCGCGGCCGGAATTCAAGACGGCGCAATTCAAGGACGGCATCGAGACCATGGCGGATTTAAAACCCGGCATGTTGCTAGAAGGCGTCGTTACCAACGTTACCAACTTCGGCGCCTTTGTTGATATCGGCGTGCATCAGGATGGACTGGTTCATATATCCTCCCTGACGGACAAATTCGTTTCTGATCCGCATCAGGTGGTAAAAGCCGGTGATATCGTTAAGGTTAAAGTGCTGGAAGTGGAAATTGACCGCAAACGGATCGCACTGACCATGCGGATGGATGAGCAGCCTCAGCCGAAAACCGCAGGTGGCGCTAAAGAGCGTTCTGCACCGGCAAAATCTGCCGGTGGTAGCCGCCCACAAAGTGCGCCGCGTCAGCCTGACTCTGGCAATGCAGCCATGGGTAACGCCTTTGCAGCTGCGCTGGCCAAGCTGAAAAAATAGAACACTGAACTCTTATCGATCAAAAACGCCGTCAGCTGACGGCGTTTTCTTTTGTTAAACCGGCAAGCTTATGCAGTTTGCAAGAGTGGCCTTTCTTGCGGCTGAACGGCTTGTTGATAAAATCCGCTAATCACCTGACTACGTTTTTGCATGAGCGCCGCAAATTCTAAACTGCGCTGTTCAAATTGAGGCTCTTTGTTGACCGAACGTCCAGGTTCTAACTGCTGAGCACGCTGCTGGGCAATGTTCTGCATGGCGTTCACGTCAACGCCATTTTGTTCTTGCTGTTTTTCTTGCGCCTGTTTCAGCCAATAATCAGCGTCCGCGGCCGGTGGGTCATTTAATGCTACGTTCTGCTTGGCTAACTCAGCTTGGGCCTGCAGCACCCGTTGAGTCGCTTCAGACGCGACACGCCGGTCAGCTGGTGATGGATCCGCCGGTGCCAAGGCTGCGGCTTTGACCTTCTGCATCTTCACGATAGTGGCTTGCGGGTCACCTGGAACCACGGCTAAGTCTATCCTGACCTCACCGCCTACCGCATACTGGCGGCCATCAGGCCCTAATTGAAATTCATAACTTGGCGTCGACGCTAAATCACCGCCCACATTGGCATGGGCCTGTTCATGCGCACGCACTTCGGCGTCGCGCTTTTTCAGTTCATCCAACTTGCGCTGTTCATCGGCAGTTTGCTGCTGACTGGAGTTCGAATCCGCCTGCTCGGAATTCTCCTGACCGGAACGGTTTTCGGGGTCCCGCTCTTGTGAACGCCCCTCGACAGCTTGTTTTAGCTCGGTGCCACGATTCTTTAATTCGTCAGTGTAAGTCGGGTTTTGATAAGCTGGCGAGTTACGACTTTTATCTTCAGAGATGACGCCTTTCTCAGCAGGACTGCGTTCCATCTGACTGACGGGTTCAATAATGTCACGATACAAGTTATCCCGACGCGACAAATCCACTGCCGGATTGCCGACATATGGACTGACATTTGGGTAAATCGACGTGATGGCCATTTTGCGCTCGTTATACCCGAATATCGATGACCGAGCCGAGCACTTCATCGGCGGTCTTGATCGATTTGATATTCGCTTCGGCGAAGTTTTGTTCG
>CAYNUN010000342.1:0-2823 GCA_964400345.1 uncultured Methylobacteriaceae bacterium | reverse complement strand
TGTTCGCCGAACCCGATCTGCTGCTGCTCGACGAGCCGACGAACTATCTCGATCTCGAGGGCACGCTGTGGCTGATGGATTACCTCGCCGCCTATCCGCACACGGTGCTCGTCATCAGCCATGACCGCGACCTGCTGAACCGCTCGGTCGACCACATCCTGCATCTCGATCAGGGCAAGCTGACGCTGTATCGCGGCGGTTATGACCGTTTCGAGAGGCAGCGGCGCGAGAAGCAGGCGCTGCAGCTCAAGCTCAAGAAGAAGCAGGAAGACGAGCGGCGGCATCTCCAGGCCTTCGTCGACAGGTTCAAGGCCAAGGCGTCGAAGGCGCGGCAAGCGCAATCGCGCATGAAGCGGCTCGAAAAGCTGGAGCCGGTGGCGGCGATCGTCGACACCGACGTGGTGCCCTTCGATTTCCCCTCGCCCGAACGGCCGCTCTCGCCGCCCATCATCGCCATGGAAGGTGCGAGCGTCGGTTATGACGGCAAGGCCGTCCTTTCGCGGCTCGACCTCGTGATCGCGGACGACGACCGGATCGGGCTTCTCGGCTCGAACGGAAACGGCAAATCGACCTTCGCGAAGCTCGTCGGCGGGCGGCTCGAAGCGCTTGCGGGAAGCGTGCGGCGGTCGACGAAGCTGACGGTCGGCTATTTCGCGCAACATCAGCTCGACGAGCTGAACCCGAAGGCGACGCCGTTCCTGCATGTCGGCGAAAGGATGCCGGACGGGACGGAGGCGAAGATCCGCGCACGCTGCGCCCGGTTGGGCTTTTCGGGACCGAAGGCGGATACGCCCGTCTCCAGCCTGTCGGGCGGCGAGAAGGCGCGGCTTTTGATGGGCCTCGCGACCTTCGACGGGCCGCATCTCCTGATCCTCGACGAGCCGACCAACCATCTCGACATCGATTCGCGCGCCGCGCTGATGGAGGCGATCAACGATTACGAGGGCGCGATCATCCTGATCTCGCATGACCGCTTCCTGCTCGAAGCCTGCGCGGATCGGCTGTGGATCGTGGGCGGCGGATCGGTGAAGCCGTTCGACGGCGATCTCGACGATTATCGTAAACTCGTTCTGGAAGGCCCTGTTTCAGCGAGTGAAAACAAGGCGGGCGCTTCGGAGAATTCGCAGTCGGATCGTCGCCGGGAGGCCGCGGAACGCCGGGTCGAACTCGCGCCGCTGCGCAAGCGCATCGACGGCATCGAGCAGAAGATGGCGAAGTTCCAGGATCTGCTGCAGCGCGTGGACGAGGCGCTCGGCGCGCCGGACGTGTTCCTGAAGGATCCGGAAAAGGCCTCGCGCCTGTCGGCGCAGCGCGCCGAAGTCGAACGCGCGCTCATGGCGGCGGAAGAGGAGTGGCTGATGCTGTCGGCCGAATACGAGGCGGCCTCAGCCTGACTTCGCCCGCGCGGCGATGGTGAACATCACGCCCGCCATGACGAGGCCCAAGGCCGCAAGAGACGCCAAGGCGGCGTCGTAACCGAAGCCCGCGATCACGAAGGTGACCGCGAGGGGCATCCAATTGAGGCCGACGGTGAAGACCGTGTTGAAGACCGCTTGCGGTCCCGAGCGGTCGCGCGGCTCCAATCCGCGGCTGATCATGGCGGAGAGCACCGGATAGACGGCGCTGTAGCCCGTGCCGAAGATGAGGCCGCCGCCCGCCGCCGTCCAAGGGCTCGAACCCGCCGCCACGAGCGCGAAACCGATCCCCATCAGCAGAAGCCCGCCGCCGACGACCTTGCGCGGCTCGAAATTCTCGATGCCGCGCAGGGCGAGGAATCGCGACGCGAACATCGCGGCGGTGGAGGAGACGAAGAACCAGCCGATGGCGACGCCCTTCGCCTGCAGCGTCGGGGCCATATAGGAGGCGAGATAGCCGAACAGGCTGCCGGAGACGAAGATCGCCAGCAGCGCGAGCCGGCGTTGCGGCGCGAAGGCGGGGCCGAGCGCGAGCCCCTGAGTCGCCGCGGGCTTGGCGAGCGGACGCAGGCCCCATGTCAGAAGAAGGCCGAGCGCGCCCGCCGCCGCGCCGCCGAGAAACAGGACGTCGTCCCCTCCCCGCGCCAGAACCCATTCGGCCCAAGGCGGACCGAAGGCTTGGGCGAGCGGGGCCATGGAGGAGAAAACGCCGAGGAGGTAGACGAAGCGCGCGGGCGTCAGCCGGCTCTGCGCATAGGTGAAGAGCGGCGAGAAGACCAAGCCGTAGCCGATCCCCCACAGCAGGCGGGAGGCGAGCGCGGGCCAGAACGAGTCGGCGGTCCATTGCAGGCTGCCGAAGCCGATGGTCATCACGGCGATCCCGAGGCGCGTCGTGCCGAGGCTGCCGAGCCGGGCGGAGACCGCGCCCGTCAGGAAGGTGATCACCACGACGGGAACGCCGTAGAGCGAGAGCAGAAGTCCGATTTCGGGCAGCGGGATGCCGTGCCCCGCGAAGACGACGGAGAGCAGCGCGGCATGCGCGTTCATGAAGTAGACGAGCAGGGTCGCGACCCCGAGGCGCAGATATTCCCGCCGCGCGAGCGGATCGATGAAGCCGTCGTCCGCCGCGGCCGAGTTCACTGCGCGCCCGCGCGCACCACGCGGACGAGCCGGTTTTCGGCGAACAGGTAGATCGCCTTCCCGCTCGCCTCCATGTAGAGCATCGTCGTCTCGCGTCTGGCCTGCGGGCTGGAGCCCGACTGAACGCTGAGCGGCGCACCCTTGAGCGCGACCAGTTCGCATTCCGAAAGGCCCGTCAATTGGGCGTCCATGGTGCGCGTGCGCAGCGCCGCCACGTCGACCGCCACAGGGCCCGTGCAGCGGCCGTCCTCGGCCACCACGGGCCCTG
>CAYNUN010000341.1:0-2828 GCA_964400345.1 uncultured Methylobacteriaceae bacterium | reverse complement strand
AGGCGCGACGAGGTGATCCGCTACGTTCAGGCCAAATACGGACATGACCGCGTCGCGCAGATCATCACCTTCGGCACGCTGCTCGCGCGCGGGGTGATGCGCGACGTGGGGCGCGTGCTGCAGATGCCCTACGGACAGGTGGACAAGCTCACCAAGCTCGTGCCGCAGAACCCCGCCAATCCGGTCACGCTGGTGCAGGCGATCTAAGGGGAGCCCAAGCTGCGGCAGGCCGCGGAGGAGGACCCGGTCGTCGAGCGGATGCTCGACGTGGCGAAGAAGCTCGAAGGCCTCTACCGGCACGCCTCGACCCATGCGGCGGGCGTGGTGATCGGCGATCGCCCGCTCGACGAGATCGTGCCGCTCTATCGCGACCCGAAATCCGACATGCCCGTCACCCAGTTCAACATGAAATGGGTGGAGCCCGCGGGGCTCGTGAAGTTCGACTTTCTCGGGCTGAAGACGCTGACGGTGCTGCAGACCGCGGTGAACCTCATCAGGGACCGCGGCGTCGAGGTCGACCTGTCCGCGATCCCGCTCGACGACCCCAAGACCTACGAGATGCTGGGGCGCGGCGAGACGGTCGGCGTGTTCCAGGTGGAAAGCGCGGGCATGCGCAAGGCGCTCGCGGACATGAAGGCCGACCGGCTCGAGGACATCATCGCGCTGGTGGCGCTCTACCGCCCGGGCCCGATGGCGAACATCCCGGTCTACAATGCGCGGAAGAACGGGCTGGAGAAGCCCGACTATCCGCATCCCAAGATCGAGCCCGTGCTCAAGGAGACGCAGGGCGTCATCATCTATCAGGAACAGGTGATGCAGATCGCGCAGATCCTCTCGGGCTATTCGCTCGGCGAGGCGGACCTGCTGCGCCGCGCGATGGGCAAGAAGATCAAGGCGGAGATGGACGCGCAGCGCGTGCGTTTCGTGAAGGGCGCGACGGAGGGCGGCCTGACCGAGGATGACGCGAACTCGATCTTCGACCTGCTCGCGAAATTCGCCGATTACGGCTTCAACAAATCCCACGCGGCGGCCTATGCGGTCGTCTCCTACCAGACCGCCTATCTCAAGGCGAACCACCCCGTGGAGTTCATGGCGGCGTCGATGACGCTCGACATGTCGAACACGGACAAGCTCTCGGAATTCCGGCGCGAGGCGCAGCGGATCGGCATCCGCGTCGAGCCGCCCTCGATCAACAGGTCCGGCGCGGTCTTCGAAGTGCATGACGGGGTGATCCGCTACGCGCTGGCGGCGGTGAAGGGCGTCGGTCGCCAGGCGGTGGAAAGCATCGTCGCGGCGCGCAGGGACGGGCCCTTCCGCGATCTGGGCGATTTCGCGCGCAGGCTCAATCCGCGCCTCGTGAACAAGCGGACGCTCGAAAGCTTGGTCGCGGCGGGCGCCTTCGACGAGATCGAACCGGACCGGGCGCGGGCGACGGCGGCGCTCGAGGCGATCATCGCCGAAGCCAACCGGGCGCAGGACCAGGCGACGGCGGGGCAGGGCGACATTTTCGGCGCGCTCGGCGGCGGCCCGGAGCCGCTGCGCATCCCGCCAGCCGCGCCCTGGCTGCCGGCGGAGCGGCTGCAGCGTGAATATGACGCGATCGGATTCTTCCTCACGGGCCATCCGCTCGACGAATACGAGAGCGTGCTGAAGAAGCTGCGCACGCAGCGCCACGCGGAATTCGTGCGGGCGGTGAAGCAGGGCGCGGGCATGGGCCGCGTCGCGGCGACCGTGCTCGACCGGCAGGAACGCAGGACCAAGTCCGGCTCCAAGATGGGGATCTTCACGCTGTCGGATCAGAGCGGGCAGTTCGAGGCGATCATCTTCTCGGAAGGGCTGAACCAGTATCGCGACCTGCTGGAGCCCGGCCGGGCGGTGCTGCTCACGCTGCAGGCCAACCTCGAAGGCGAGGAGGTGCGCTCCCGCATCGTCGCCGCGGAACCGCTCGATGCGGCGGCGGCGCGCTTGCCCCAATCGCTGCGGGTCTTCCTCAAGGACGAGAAGCCCATCAACGGCGTGGCGGAACGGCTGAAGGAGCGCGGCGACGGCGAGGTGATCCTCGTGCTGATGCTCGACGAGGGGCGGCAGGAAGTGGAATTGAAGCTTCCCGGCGGCTATCGCGCGACGCCGCAGGTGGCGGGCGCGATCAAGGCCGTTCCCGGCGTCGTCGCCGTCGAGGCGGCTTGAGCCGAAGGGCGCAGGCGACGGCCGCTCCGCGCTTGCTTTTCCCGCGCCCCGCGTCTATAGCCCGCCGCATCCCACACGCGGAGAAAAGGCTTCGGCCTGTCCGGTGACCGGCAACCCCGGTTCACGTCTCCGCGGAGGCTTAAAACCGGAGAACTCAGATCATGGCTCTGCCCGACTTTTCCATGCGCCAGCTCCTCGAAGCGGGAGCGCATTTCGGCCACCAGTCCCACCGCTGGAACCCGAAGATGGCTCCCTTCATCTTCGGCACGCGCAACAACGTCCACATCATCGACCTCGCGCAGTCGGTCCCGATGCTGTACCGCGCCCTGCAGGCCGTGTCCGACACGGTGGCCGCCTGCGGCCGCGTGCTCTTCGTCGGCACGAAGCGTCAGGCGCAGGACGAGATCGCCGCGGCGGCGAAGCGTTCGGCCCAGTATTACGTGAACTCCCGCTGGCTCGGCGGCATGCTGACGAACTGGAAGACGATCTCCGGCTCGATCCAGCGCCTGCGCAAGGTCGACGAGCTGCTCGCTTCGGGCGCCTCGGGCCTGACGAAGAAGGAGCGCCTGATGCTCGCCCGCGAAAAGGAGAAGCTCGACCGGGCTCTCGGCGGCATCAAGGACATGGGCGGCACGCCCGAC
>CAYNUN010000340.1:0-2829 GCA_964400345.1 uncultured Methylobacteriaceae bacterium | reverse complement strand
TTTTTTTTATTATATTAGATTCTTTTTATTTTTTTGCATTTAAATTTATTTTTTCAGATTCGCGGAGGTTTCGATGTAGAATATACGAAAATAAAGAAGGCCGCATCATCGAATGCGGCTCCGAGAGGTCGGTGAGGCGGACGGCGCGGGGGACGGGCGGCGGACCGGTCAAGCGGCTCCGAGAGGTCGCATGACTTCGATGCCGTCGAGGTCGTCGACGTCGTCTTCGGCGGCTTCGATCAGTTGTCGCAGATCCTCCGCCGACCAGAAGGACAGGGCGGCGCAGGTCGCATGTGCGGCGAGTTCGATGGTGAGCGCATCGAGCGGTATCCCCTCCCGCCGCGCCTCGGCGACCAGCGCATGAAGATGGCGCGAGACGAGCCGCGCGGCGCAATCGTGCCGGGCATGGTCCTCGATCATTCGGAGCGCTCCTGCGATGCATTTCGGCAAGCAACGAGAACGATCGGAAGGCGGAAAAGGTTCCGGCCGGGCCCGCCCGCTCAGGCCCGATCGTCGTCCTGCAGCAGCGCCCGGATGGCGGACAGCGCGCGCTCCGACGCCAGCCGTTCGACGAGATCGCGGACGCCCTCGACATATTCGACGGGCACGTGAGGCTCGGCCGCTTCCGGCCCGAGAAAGGCCATGGACCATTCCCCGAACAGGCGGCGAGCCACGGGCGCATAGTCGACGACGACCATTTCGGCGTGGCGAAGATCGCATTGGATGCGCTCGAAGATCTCGATGATGCCGTCGCGCGGGCCTTCGAGAACCTGAGCGAAGGCCGTTCGGTTGAACAGCAGCGCGCCGGTGACCCCGAAGAAGGGATTGTTGCGCCGGGCCGCGCCGAGAATCCGTCCGAGCTCGTCCTCCCCGCCCGACGGGGCGACATCGGAGGCGATGAGATTGCGGCTCCAATAGACGAGCCGCCAGAGATCGGGACCGTCGTCCGCAGGGGCGCGCGCGGGGCTCATGCGGACGCTTCCTCCGTCCTGCCGCCGACGAAGGTCGCGAGCGCCGCCGCATCCATGGGACGGCCGATCAGCCAGCCTTGCGCCTGGCCGCAGCCTTCGGCCCGGAGCTTTTCGAATTGCTCCGCGGTTTCGACGCCCTCCGCGGTGATGGTGATGCCGAGGCTCGCGCCGATGCCGATGACCGCGCTGACGACCGCAGCCGCCTCGCGGTCCTCGTCCATATGGCGCACGAAGCTCTGATCGATCTTCACCTTGTCGAAGGGAAAGGCCCTGAGATAACCGAGGCTCGAATAGCCCGTTCCGAAATCGTCCATGGCGATCCTCACGCCCAGCGAACGCAGTTCATGCAGCATGCCGAGGGTCGTCTCGGACCGGTCGAGAAGAACGCCTTCGGTGACCTCGAGCTCGAGGCGCTCCGCGGGCAGACCGGATTCGGCCAGCGCGGCCCTCACCGACTGGACGAGCCCGGGACGACGCATCTGCACGGGCGACAGATTGACGGCGACCGAAACGCCGCCCGGCCACGCCGCGGCGTCCCGACAGGCGTTGCGCAGCACCCAATCGCCGATGGGGCCGATGAGATCGGTCTCTTCGGCCACCGGGATGAAGGCGGCGGGGGGCACCATCCCGCGGGTGGGATGACGCCAGCGCACCAGCGCCTCCGCGGCCACGGGCCGGTTCGTCGCCACCGCGACGATGGGCTGATAGACCAGCTGCAATTCGCGCATCGTCAGCGCGCGCCTGAGATCGGTCTCGATGCTGCGCCGCAGCTGCGCCCGCCGATCCATCTCCTGATCGAAGAAGCGCACGGGACCGCCGCCCGACGTCTTGGCGCCCAGAAGCGCGAGTTCGGCGCTTTTGAGCAGCGTCTCCCCGTCGGGCGCGTCGGCGCCGCGCAAAGCGACGCCGATCCGCACGCCGACATTCACAACATGCTCGTCGACGAGATAGGGCCGACCGATGATCTCCACGATGCGCGCGGCCAAGGCCTTGGCGTTTTCGGGACGACGCGCGGACCGATCGACGACCGCGAAGGTGGCTCCGTCCAATCGGGCGACGATGTCGCTCTCGCGCAGAATGCGCGTCAGACGGCGCGCGATCCGGGTCAGCAGACGATCCCCGACCGCATGGCCGAGGGTTTCGTTCACGGTTTGGAAGCGCTCGATATTGACGACGAGCAGCGCCGTTTCGCTCTCGTCGCCGGCGGCCGCGTCGAGTGCGGCGAGCCGTTCGCGCAGCATGATCCCGCCGGGCAGACCGGTGAGCGGATCATGCCCGATCGAGACATCCGCCGCGACACGGGATTGCGGCCAGGCCGGGACGACGAGCACCTGACCCGTCGCGAGACGTTCGAAACGGAACCAGGAGGAGCCGGGAGAGGCTGGAGCGGAGGCGTTCTGCGCCTTGCCGTCGAGATCCGCGGGCAGGTGATCGCGCCAGTCGACGTCGGAACCGTTCCCGGCCAGACGCGAAAAGGCCGCGTTCCTGAAGAGCTCGCGGCCGGACACGGGATCGACGACGGCGAAGGCCTGATCGAGGCCGTGGCACGCCGCTGCGAGAACCTCGAAGGATGGTCCGAGGCGCTCGGACGGCATCGTCTTGTCGACCACGAGTCGGACGCCCTGTGCACATCGATACGGCATCTCAGACTACAGCAATCCACTGGAAAATGCCAAGTGGTTGACGTGACGGAAGCCGGCCGTGGAGGGAGCGAGCGGGCCTGATCGGACCGCGGTCGGAAACCGCGGCGGATCAGTTGTCGAGGAAGCTGCGGAGCTTTCGGCTGCGGCTCGGATGCTTGAGCTTGCGCAGCGCCTTGGCCTCGATCTGGCGGATACGCTCGCGCGTCACCGAGATC
>CAYNUN010000339.1:0-2830 GCA_964400345.1 uncultured Methylobacteriaceae bacterium | reverse complement strand
AATATTTCACACCTATGCCGGTGAACGCTACGGAGAAACGTATCATATGGTTCTGTGATGGGCTCAATGGATTGAATCAGTTTTTCGGCACCACCCCGACTGACCAGATAACCATGGGAACAAACACCAAATGTTACCGTTCGGAGAATAGTGAATTCCGCACACTGCAAGTAAACCTTACCGAACGACGTATAATCGCCATGCCCACCTAATTTGATCAAATCAATATGCTCGTGATCTTTCAATTCTTCAACCAACACATTGATTGCATTCAACTGCCATATATCGAAGGAGACATCATCTTCTAAAATGAGTCCATACTTGAATTCGTCGATCAAAAACGTCTCAAGTGCTTTTTTGTGGCTCAAGGAACAGCCGATTTCAGAGGGGACGAGCATGCGTCCTATTCGTCCGCTGTAAAGTGACCGATGGATATTTTTTTCTTTTTCTCTACTCATCAATTCTTTGCCGAGGATGGCGTCAACAAATTGCGCTTTTGATGCCCTTCCCAATTCGCTTCCAAGAAATTTTTCACGACGAACATGGTTAGGAAGAGATATTATGTAGATGCCAAGATCCGAGTGCATCATATTGCTGCTTCCTTCCACCTAAAATTGGTCGACAAGATAAAAACGAACGAAAGGGCCTATCAAATGTCGCTTGGCGTACTGACCAACATCTATATCCCACCGGTTCGTAGAGAGCGCTGAGCTTCCTACCAAGATTTGGAAATTCCTGAAGCTGCCGCCGAAGCTTGATGTCCGTCCAGACCCATCTGCGATCTTCGTCCCTGTAACGGCCTGACCGGAAAAACCCCGGCACGCGATATCGGCATGCGGGCTTGTTCCGGACAGTGTAGCAGCTCGTCCGCGTGGCACGCTCGGTCTTGTTCGGATCTGCGTTTGCGCACAACCGAGACTGAGCAGTCGGCATCCATAGCAGACGCGTTGCGTTCAAGCGAACGGCGATCCCGACTCGATCGGGGCTTTTAGGAATTGAAGCACCAAACCAAAAGTTGATGAGCGTACAGCTTGTCTACCAAACGTTGAGACCGCCTCTGAAATTTTGCAGATCTTACTATTCCAGATGCGGTGATCATGCATAAAAAACAATCTTGTTCGTGTAAAGTGACCATAACTGGTCCGAATTCACGGGCAAAAAACCGCATATGTGCGGCCAAGCTTTACGCGCGCGGATTGCTGAGGTCGGGTTCGAGGGTTCGAAGTTCCTTGCCCGCTCCGAAACTTCGCTGGAACCATGCAGCACGACCGACACGGTTCCTCCGAGGACCGTGCAGGCGCTCGTCCGCGGCGTGAAGGCCGACCGGCCGGCCTGCGGCGTTGATGGGCTCCGAGCCCGCTCCCATGCCTCGATCATGCTCGAAAAAAAGCCGCCGAAGGGGAGACCCCGTCGGCGGCGTGAAGGTGATGGGTGGGTATGAATGCACCCTTTGTAAGCGTTCATGCCGCTACGTCAACTAAAAATTACGCAACGGAAGCTTCAGCCGTACCCTTCACCGCGGCGACGGGGGAGCCGGGGCGTCGGTTCCGCGGTTCCGCACGCCGCCGCGCCCGGGCGCGGAGGCTCGACACCGCCAACGCTCATCGCATTCCCGCGGGTTCGCCGGCCCCGCCCGGCCGTCTTCACGGCCGTGCTTGTCAGGCTGGTATACTAATATATGTTTTCGGCATGATCTTCGTCGGAGCCGTCCGACACGCACGCCCGCGTTCCGCCCCCCTCCTTCACCGCCATCACGAGATCGTCCCGATGAGCATCGAGGTCCGTCAGGTTCCCCATCCCGAAGCCGTCCGCAGCTTCTCGACCGACGAACTCCGCCGGCACTTCCTGATCGAACGCATCTTCGCGCCGGACGCGATCCCGCTGACCTACAGCCATATCGACCGGCTCGTGGTCGGCGGCGCGATGCCGGTCACGAAGCCGCTTCTGCTCGAAACCTCGAAGCCGATCGGGCAGGACACGTTCCTCGCGCGGCGCGAGCTCGGCGTGTTCAATGTCGGCGGCCCGGGCCGCGTCGTCTGCGACGGGGAGGTCCACGCTCTCGCGACGCATGACATGCTCTATGTCGCGATGGGCACGGCGGAGGTGCGCTTCGAGAGCGTCGACGGCGCGAAGCCCGCGAAATTCTATCTCGTGAGCTGCCCCGCCCATCACCGCCACGCCACGAAGAAGCTGACGCTCGCCGACGCGAACACGCTGCAGCTCGGCACGCAGGAGACGGCGAATGTCCGCACCCTGCATCAGATGATCATCCCCGGCCGCGTCCCCTCCTGCCAGCTCGTGATGGGCGTCACCTTCCTCGCGCCGGGCAGCGTGTGGAACACGATGCCGACGCATACCCACGACCGCCGCTCCGAGGTCTATCTCTATTTCGACTTCGCGCCCGAGACGCGCGTGTTCCACATGATGGGCGAGCCGACCGAGACCAAGCATCTCGTGATGGGGAACGAGCAGGCCGTGCTCTCGCCCGGCTGGTCGATCCATTCCGGCGTGGGCACCGCGAATTACGGCTTCGTCTGGGCCATGGCGGGCGACAATCAGAGCTTCACGGACATGGACGCCGTCGCGATGGGAGAGTTGCGATGAGCCCCTTCGATCTTTCGGGCAAGGTCGCGATCGTCACCGGAGCCAATACGGGCCTCGGACAAGGCATCGCCGTGGCGCTCGCCCGCGCGGGCGCGTCCGTCGCCGCCGTCGGCCGCTCCGGGATGGGAGAAACCGAAGCGCTCGTGAAGGCGGAGGGCGGGGAGGTCCTCGCGGTCTCGGCCGATCTCGCGACGCTCGAACCCGTCGACCGCATCGTGGCGGAGAC
>CAYNUN010000338.1:0-2830 GCA_964400345.1 uncultured Methylobacteriaceae bacterium | reverse complement strand
CTCTCCACCGCTACGGCGAGATCGAACGCCTCGAAGACGGCCGCTACGCCGCCCGTCGGGCGGCGTAGGCCCGAGCCATGGCGATCAAGGAACATCCCCGTGCAGGAACCATCCTCGAATGCGATTTCACGACGGGTTTCGAGCCGCCCGAAATGGTGAAGCGCCGGACGGTGATCGTGCTCAGCCCGAAGATCAAAGCTCGACCCGGCCTATGCACCGTCGTTTGCTGCAGCAGGACGGCGCCGGATCCGGTCATGCCCTATCATGCGCGCCTCGTCATGGCGCCCGCGCTTCCGCCGCCTTGGTCGAGCGACGACGTCTGGATCAAGGGAGACATGGTCTACACCGTTTCCTTCCGTCGGCTTTCCTTCATTCGGACGGGCAAGGATCGGTCGGGAAAAAGGCTCTACCGCCATGACCCTCTCGACGCATCGATGATGGGAATCGTTCGCAAATGCGTGCTCCACGGGCTCGGATTGGGTTTCTTGACGAAGCATCTCGATGAGCGCATATGAACACCGTTGGTGGCTCTCGCTTCGGCGATCCACGTCTAAGACCCCACCCGGGGCCGGCGCGCCGCGGAGCGATCGCAAGCTCAGGCGCGTCGTCGAAACGACCCCGCTTCGGCGGGGTTTTTTCTTGTTGCGCTTCCCCCCCGCCGCGCTCCCTCCTAGGATGCGTCGCGAAGCGCGCTTCGAGGTGCGCCAAGATCATAAAAGGTTTCAGGAGACGTCCATGAACGCCCCCGTCGCCCATCCGCCGCGGACCGTGCGGCTGTCCGACGCCGACAACGTCGTCGTGGCGGTCGATCCCATCGCGGTCGGCCATCTCGTTCACGGCGTCGAGGCGCGCGAGCGCGTGCCGCGCGGCCACAAGATGGCGACCGTCAAGATCGAGACGGGCGCGCCCATCCTGAAATTCGGCCAGATCATCGGCTTCGCCGCCAAGGACATCCTCCCCGGCGACTGGATCCACGAACACAATGTCGTGATGCAGGATTTCGACCGCGACTACCGCTTCGCGGAGGACGCGAAGGAGGAGGAGATCCTGCCGGTCGAACTGCAGGCGACCTTCGAAGGCTTCCGCCGGGCGAACGGCAAGGTCGGCACCCGCAACTATATCGGCATCCTCACCTCGGTGAACTGCTCCGCCTCGGTCGCGCGCTTCATGGCGCAGGAGATCGAGCGCTCGGGCATCCTCGCCGATTATCCGAACATCGACGGCGTCATCCCGCTCGTCCATGGCGGCGGCTGCGCGCTCGACATCAAGGGCGAGGGCTACGAGATCCTCAAGCGCACGCAGTGGGGCTATGCGACCAACCCCAACATGGCGGGCGTCGTCATGGTCGGCCTCGGCTGCGAAGGCTTCCAGATCTCGCGCTGGAAGGACGCCTACGGCATCGGCGAATCCGAGACCTTCCGCACCATGACCATTCAGGAGGTCGGCGGCACGAAGAAGACCGTCGCCGCCGGCGTCGAGGCCATCAAGGGCATGCTGCCCATCGCGAACGGTTTCAAGCGCGAGACCGTGCCCGCTTCCGAGCTGATGCTCGCCCTGCAATGCGGCGGGTCGGACGGCTATTCCGGCATCACCGCCAATCCGGCGCTGGGCGCGGCGGTCGATCTCCTCGTCAAGCACGGCGGCACGGCGGTGCTGTCCGAAACCCCCGAGATCTACGGCGCGGAACATCTCCTCACCCGCCGCGCGGCCACGCGCGAGATCGGCGAGAAGCTCGTCGGCATGATCAAATGGTGGGAGGACTACACCGCCCGCAACAAGATGGAGATGAACAACAATCCGTCTCCGGGCAACAAGGCGGGCGGGCTCACCACCATCCTCGAAAAGTCCCTCGGCGCGGCGGCCAAGGGCGGCACGCTCACCATGAACGGCGCGTTCCACTATGCCGAGCCCGTCACGGCCAAGGGCTTCGTCTATATGGACACGCCCGGCTACGATCCGGTGGCGGCGACGGGACAGGTCGCGGGCGGCTGCAACATGCTCGCCTTCACCACGGGCCGCGGCTCGGCCTACGGCTGCAAGCCCACGCCCTCGATCAAGCTCGCCACCAACAGCGAGATCTATCGTCGCATGATCGACGACATGGACATCGACTGCGGCACCATCCTCGACGGCGTCTCCATCGAGGACAAGGGCAAGGAGATCTTCGACGTCGTGCTCCGCGTCGCCTCGGGCGAACAGTCGAAATCCGAACAGCTCGGCTACGGCGACGCCGAATTCGTGCCCTGGACGGTCGGCGCGACGATGTGACGACAGGCTCGGCCGCGGCTCCGCCCGCGGCCGCCGTCCCGGCTTGATCGCCCGCCGATTTCGGATCATGACGGCGTCGCCGTCATGCTTTTTCGAGGTGTCATGACCCCCGTCCGCGACGAAGCTCTCGCCCTTCTGGACCGCCTCGGCGTTCCGCCGTCCGCCTTCGCCTCGGGCGGGCTGCCCGCCCGCTCGCCGATCACGGGCGAGATCGTCGCCCATGTCCGCGCGCATTCGGCCGATGAGACCCGGGCCGCGATCGGCCGGGCGCACGAGGCCTTCAAGGCTTGGCGCAAGGTTCCCGCGCCCCGCCGCGGCGAATTCGTGCGCCTGCTCGGCGAGGAACTGCGCGTCGCCAAGGCCGATCTCGGCCGGCTGGTGACGCTGGAAGCCGGCAAGATCCTCTCCGAAGGCCTCGGCGAAGTGCAGGAGATGATCGACATCTGCGATTACGCGGTCGGTCTCTCGCGCCAACTCTTCGGCCTCACCATCGCCACCGAGCGGCCGGACCATCGCATGATGGAGACCTGGCACCCGCTCGGCGTGTGCGGCGTTATCTCGG
>CAYNUN010000337.1:0-2841 GCA_964400345.1 uncultured Methylobacteriaceae bacterium | reverse complement strand
CCGCGCGCAGCCGCGCCAATCCGCGCAGATTGGGCGACAGGGACGAATCGGCGGCGAGCGCATCGAAGGCCGCGACGGCGGCGGTCTTGTCGGTCCGGGCGAGTTCGGCGGCCGCCCGGAACCGGGCGAGTTCGCGATAGCCCGCGGGCCCGTCCTTGGCGAGGGCCTGCAGAGCGCCGGACGCTTCCTGCGATCTGCCCGCGCGGGAGTCCTCGATCGCCGCCTCGAAACGAGCCGCCGCCAATTCCGCCTGTTTGCGCGAATATTGCTGCCAAGCGCTCCAGCCGGCCGTTCCCACGACGAGCAGAACCGCCGCGGCGATGAACAGCTTGTTGTACCGCTTCCAGACCTCGGCGGCCTTGTCGCGCCGAACGTCTTCGTCGATCTCGCGGAAAATGTCGGACATGACCGTCGCGTCTCACCTGTGCGGGCCGGACACCGGCTCCGCCGCGCCGATTAGCATGCCCTCGCCTCCGGGCCAACGACGTTGTCCGGGATCGCCCCGGAAACCGGACGCCGCGTCGCGCCCTCACCGCAGATCGGCGGACCCGATATATTCCCTGAAGCGCTTGCACCAGACGAGAACGCTGCGGACGTCGGAGGCGGAAAGAGAGGCGGGAAGCTTGTAGTAAGCCGCGCCGTTCGGCTTCACGAGCCTCCCGACCTCGATCTGGCCGGAGCCGTCGAACTCGTCATTGTCCTTGATCGCGGGCTTGGCGCTTACATAGACGTGATAATCGGGGCCGGGACTGCTCCGGAAATCGTCTCCGCTCTGGACATACAAAACGCCGCCCGACAGCACGAGCGTCCAACCGCCCTTGGAATTGTGCAGCAGATCCTGCCCCTTGGCGGTCTCGTCGATCTTCCCGCGTTTGATGACTTCTCCCGCGATGAAGGCATCCGGCTGGGTCCGGTCGCGAAGGTCGCGAACATGCCCTTTCAGCGCATCCAAAACCTGCGCCTCGGCGGGCGAAGCCGAGACGATCACGGCAAGAATGACCAGCAGCTTCATCCGGCTCTCCCGTCATGGTGACGCTTCGCATGCGTCCCGCAAGGGAGCAACACCGCGTCGCCCCTTGCAGGAGCCTCGACGCAGCGTTTCATCCGCTTCCCGCCGACGAAGACCGCCTCCGCCCCGTCGACCCTACCTCGTCAGGGCGTCGGCGTGAACGGCTTCACATTGTCGTCGAAATCCGCCATTGCGCGGATGTCGTCATGGAGGGGCGACGCCTCCGGCTCGGAGGGCTTCTCGTCGCGAGTCCCCGCCTTCACGTTCAGAAGCTCGCGCTGAAGGTTCAGACGGTCGCGCCGCGCGCTCTGCAGCGCACCTTCGGCCAAGGCGCGTTCGGTCTTCTCCTTCTCCAGAAGTTCGGTGAGTTCGCCGATCCGTTGTTCGTATTGTTCGCGCGACTTCGCCGTCCTGAGCGCCGTTTCCTCCAGGCGTTCGGTGAGGAATTGCAGCTTCTGCTCGGTCTTCTGAAGCGCGGAATCCTTGTTCTTCATCGCCTTGGCGAGCACGTCGGAGCGTTCGAGGATCAGCTTGCGCGACCTTTCGACCTCATCGGTCTTCGCCGCGGCCTGAGCCGCTTCCCGTTCCGCCGCATCGAGCCGTTTCTGCAGCGTGTTGACCTGAAGCGAGGCGTCGATGGACCGGCGCTCGGACACGCGCAATTCCTCGAGCTTGTCGCGCAACTGCCGCCGCGCCTCGGAAAGGAAGCGTTCATTGGCGTCCGCACGCGAGGTCACCGCCTCCAGCTTCACCTGCATGGCACCGATTTCGGCCTTGAGCCGCTCGTTCTCGCTCGAAGCCTGCGACCGCGCCCGATCATTCGATTCCCGCTCGGCATGGAAAGCCGCGTCGAGCTGCGAATTGTGTTCCCGCAGCCGCTGAATCACGGGCTCCAGCTCCGCAAGCTTTCGGTTCAAGCGCTGAACCGTGTTCTGCGCCTCTTCGAGCGCCGTGCGAAGCGTGCGGTTCTCGTCATCCGTCACCCCCCAACGGTCACGCTGGTCGGCGAGGTCGTTCTCGATGGAGGCGAGCAGCAGACCGACACGCTCCAACTCGTTCCGCCGCCCCTCGTTCTCCGCGGCCGTCTGGCGATGCAGCTCCGTCTCATTGGCGAGGTCGCGTTCGAGATCCGCGAGGAGGATCTCCTTCTCGCGCATCACGAGACCGTTCTCGTCGAGCGAAAACTCGAGACTGCGCACCGCCGCCTCGAGCCTGTCGCGTTCGGCGGACAGCATCCGGTGGTCCGCTTCGAGGCGCTCCATCGCGGACACGAGATCCGCCATCCTGCGCCGGGCCTCGGCGCTTCCCTCACGCTCCGCGACGAGCGCGCCTTGAGCTTCGCCGAGTTTCGAACGCGTCGATTCCAGCTCGTCGATCACGGTCGCGACGCCGGAGACGAGCGCCTGAAACTGCGCGCGGAACAAGTCCATGTCCTGAAGGCGGGACAGCAGCGACTCGACGCCCTGGCGGATGTCCTCGTTCCGTTTGCCGATGATCGCCAGCGGGTCGGCCGAGTCCCCCACGAACGAGGGCGCCGGCGCGGGCGCAGGCGGTTGCATCTGCGTCTTGACCGGCGCGCTCGGAGAGGCCGTCGGGGGCTCGGCGGGAAACGGTTCGTTTCCGGATTTCAAAAACGACGGAAAAAGGCGCATGGACCGTCTCACGGAGAAATGAGCTCTATAAAAATCAAGCGATACACGATTGCCAGGGTACGAGCGGAGCCCTGCGCGAGATGAAGATTAATCACGCGAACGAGTCGCCGCAACAGGGAACGCCGACGACTTTCAAACGAACATCTTTTCTGATGTCGAACACGGTTTTATGTTATGCAC
>CAYNUN010000336.1:0-2848 GCA_964400345.1 uncultured Methylobacteriaceae bacterium | reverse complement strand
CGGCGTGCCGAACAGGATCCCGTCATAGTCGGGCAATTCGTCGACCGTCGCGATCGGCGCGGTTTGGTCGAGCTTGTATCCGGACTTCTCCGCCAGCTCGATCGGGACGAGTTCCGGCACGCGCTTGACCGCCGTCTCCGCGCCGATCGCGCGCGCACCCTCGGCGGCGGCATGGGCCATTTCCTCGATATGGCCCCAAGACGAATAATAGAGCACCAATATGCGCGTCATGTGCCGCTCCTCCGTTTCATCCGAGACGGAATGCGGGAGGCGAACGCGACGTTCCCGCCTCGGGCATGGCCCCCATGCGGAAGGTCGATTTCAGGATCGTGCCGAGCGCCTGTACCGTGCCCCCACTGCGTTTCGTCCAAGGAAGTGCCCGATGAACGTCCGCGTCTCCGACCATGATCTCGCGATCACCAAATTCGGCATCGGACAGCCCGTTCCCCGGGCCGAAGACCCGATGCTGCTGAAGGGCGAAGGCCGGTTCACCGACGACGTCGCGGTCGCGGGGCAGTTCCACGCCGCGGTGGTGCGAAGCCCCCATGCGCACGGCGTGCTGAAGCGCATCGATACGGAGGCGGCCCTCGCCATGCCAGGCGTCGTCGCGGTCTTTACCGGGCATGACCTGAAGGATTACGGCCTCATCGGCTCGGCCCTGCCCTTCACGAATGCCGACGGCTCGCCCATGCGCCGCATGCGTCGCGAGGCGTTTGCGACCGACAAGGTGCGTTTCGTGGGCGATCCGCTGGCGCTCGTCGTCGCCAAGACCGCGGTCCAGGCCCAGGACGCCGCCGAAGCGGTCGGGATCGACATCGACGAACTGCCCGCGGTCGTCGACGCGGCGGCGGCGCTCGCGCCCGATGCGCCGCAGCTTTACGACGACGCGCCCGGAAACCTCGCCCTCGATTACCGCTTCGGCGACGCCGCCGCGACGGACGCGGCCTTCGCCGGGGCGGCGCATGTGACGCGGCTCGACATCGTCAACAACCGCGTTGTCGTGAACGCGCTCGAGCCGCGCTCCGCGCTCGCCGAATATGACCGCAAGTCGGGCCGGTTCACCTTCACCGTCGGCAGTCAGGGCGCGGTCGGCATGCGCAACAACATCGCCGACGCTCTGAATCTGCCGAAGGACAAGGTCCGCGTCGTCACCGGGCAGGTCGGCGGCTCCTTCGGCATGAAGGGCTCGATCTTCCCGGAATATGTCGCGCTTCTTCACGCGGCGCGGGCGCTGGGCAAGCCCGTGAAATGGACCGACCGCCGTTCGGACGCCTTCCTCTCCGATCATCACGGGCGCGACCATGAGGTCCGGGCCGAACTGGCGCTCGACGCGCGCGGCCGGATCCTTGCGCTGCGCGTCGACGGCCTCTGCAATCTCGGCGGCTACATGACCGCCTTCGGCCCCATGATCGGCACGCTGAACATCGCGAAGAACGTCGCGAGCGTGTATCGCACGCCGCTGATCGCCGTGCGGGCGCGCTGCGTCTTCACGAACACCGTACCGACGACGGCCTATCGCGGCGCGGGACGACCCGAAGGCAACTACTACATGGAGCGGCTGATCGAGACCGCGGCGCGCGAAATGGGGATCGACCCCGCGGCGCTGCGTCGGCGCAATCATATCCCGGCGAAGCGGCTGCCCTTCAAGGCGGCCTCCGGCATGACCTACGATTCCGGCGACTTCACAGGACTGCTCGACCGTTTGCTCGAGGCGGCGGACTGGAAGGGCTTCAAATCCCGCAAGGCGGCGAGCCGCAGACGCGGCCTGCTGCGAGGGCGCGGCATCGGCCAATATCTCGAAGTCACCGCCGCACCGACCAACGAGATGGGCGGCATCCGCTTCGAAAAGGACGGGACGGTCACGATCGTCACCGGCACGCTCGATTTCGGACAGGGCCACCGGACGGCCTTCGGCCAAGTGCTGGTGCAGAAGCTCGGCGTTCCCTTCGATCGCATCCGCCTCGTGCAGGGCGACAGCGACCGGCTGATCGCGGGCGGCGGCACCGGCGGTTCGAAATCGATCATGGCGAGCGGCGCGGCCGTCTCGGAGGCGGGCGACAAGGTGATCGAACGCGGCCGCCTGATCTCCTCCCACGTCCTCGAAGCGGGCGTCGCGGACATCGAATTCGAACGCGGCACCTTCAGGATCATCGGCACCGACCGGGGCGTCGGCATCATGGACCTCGCGCGCATGCTGAACGAAGGCGCGGTCGCGCTGCCGCCCGACATTCCCGCGACGCTCGACGTCGACCATGTCCACGCGTCTTCGCCCTCGGCCTTCCCGAACGGCTGCCATGCGGCGGAGGTCGAGATCGACCCCGAGACGGGCGTCGTCGCGCTCGTGCGCTACACGGCGGTGAACGATTTCGGAACGATCATCAATCCCCTGCTCGTCGAAGGGCAGCTCCACGGCGGCGTGGTGCAGGGGCTGGGTCAGGCGGTGATGGAACGGACCGTCTTCGACGAGAGCGGACAGCTCGTGACGGGCTCCTTCATGGATTACGCGATGCCCCGCGCATCGGACGCGCCCTTCTTCACGGTGGAAAGCCGCCCGACCCGCGCGACGACCAATCTTCTCGGGGCCAAAGGCTGCGGCGAGGCGGGTTGCGCGGGCTCCCTCCCCGCGATCATGAACGCGATCGTCGACGCGCTCGCCGAATTCGGCGTGACGCATGTCGACATGCCCGCGACGCCGGAGACGATCTGGGGCTTGATCCGAGACGCGAAGAAACGCGCGTAACCCGCGGTTTTCACGAAAGCCGCGGCTTCCCGAGACGGCTCCCCCTCACACCGGGTCGGTGACGGAGACGACGCGGAACGTGTGCATCTCTTCGTCTTCGTCGCGGAT
>CAYNUN010000335.1:0-2849 GCA_964400345.1 uncultured Methylobacteriaceae bacterium | reverse complement strand
GGGCGGCAGCGCGGGCAACAGATGCTCCCGGATCTCCGCCACCAGCGTGTCGTAGCGCTCCTCATGGCCGCAGCACGGGTCGGTCCCGAGCATGAAGCGGTCGGCATGGGCGACGATCACCTCGCGCCAGCCGGGCTTCAGGCCGTTGCGGTCATAGACGCGCTCGACCCCGTGCGAGGGGCCCTGCGCCGACAATTCGCAGAACACGTTCGCCCTGCGCGAGAACAGGTCCGCCAATTCCGCCGGCGCCGCGCCCGGCAGGCAATGCGACAGGATCAGCCGCGTCCGCGGGAACCGCTCCGTGACCCGCAGGATCTCTTCGAGGCCGCTGTTGCGCGAGGTGTGGATCTGCACGAAGCCGCCGTAACGGTCGGCGATGCGGAACATCTCCATCACCACCGGGCTTTCGAGCGGGATCTTCCTCTGGATGCCCGCGGGCGAGAAGCGGCTGATATTGTTGATGTGGATTTCGCCGAAGCCCCGCACGGTCCCGGCGCGGAACTCATGTTCCGCTCGTTCGAACAGCGCCTTGAACTGCGGCCGGTCGGGATCGCTCAACGCGGCCGCCCCGCCCATGAAGAAGACGCCGAAGAACTCCGTCTGTCCGATCGCCGGGAGATAGCGCGGCCCCAGCGCGGCGCGCATGGCGACCGGGTCGTCCTTCGGCCCGCCGCCGACGCCGCCGCCCCAACGCACATTGTTGCGCGCCATCTGCTCTCGATAGTGTTCCGGGCCGTATCCCTTGCCGAGATGCATATGAATGTCGGCGATGGGGACGGTCCGCGCGAGCGCGGCGGAGGTTTCGGCCGCGACGGCGGCCGGTGCGAGGAGCGCCGCCGCCAGAAGCGCGCTCGAAAGCAGGATACGCATACCGAACATGGCGCGAGCCTAGCCTTCCGCAAATTACGCGTCTTCCCGCGAAAGAGGAGCATCGGCCATGCGCCGTCGCAAAGCCGGGTCGTGGGCGGCGCGCTTGTCGCTTCCGCCGCTCCGGGCTACGCCGAAGGAGCAGGGCAGGCGAAGTCCCCGCGCCCGCGCCGTCCGGAGCATCCCATGTCCCGCGCCTCAGCCGTCGCCCATGCCCATGCCGCCTTCGACGGCGGTTCGTTCCGCGAGGCGCTCGCGCGCCGCATCGCGATCCCGACGGAGAGCCGGAACCCGCAGCGCGCGGGCGATCTCGCCCGCTATCTCACCGACGAGATGATCCCGGAATTCACGTCCCTCGGCTTCGCCTGCACCGTTCTGACGCATCCGGCGGCCAAGGGGCCGTTCCTCTTCGCCGAACGCTTCGAGGATCCCGCGCTGCCGACCGTCTTGGGCTACGGCCATGCCGACGTCGTCGAGGGCATGGCGGGCGCGTGGAAGAACGGGCTCGATCCTTGGACGCTGACCGAGGTCGGCGACCGCTGGTACGGCCGCGGCATCGTCGACAACAAGGGCCAGCACGCCGTCAACCTCGCCGCCCTGCGGGCGGTGCTGGAGACGCGCGGCCGGCTCGGCTTCAACGCCGAATATCTGATCGAGACGGGCGAGGAGGTCGGCTCCCCGGGGCTGAAGGCGCTCTGCGCCGAGCATCGCGCGCGCTTCCGCGCCGACATGCTGATCGCCTCCGACGGCCCGCGCCTGTCGGCCGAACGGCCGACGGTGTTTCTCGGCGCGCGCGGCGGCATTTCGATCGATCTCGCCATCGAGGCGCGCGAAGGCGGCCATCACTCGGGCAATTGGGGCGGGCTCATCTCGAACCCCGCCATCCGCCTCGCCCATGCGATCGCTTCGATCGTGGGGCCGACCGGGCAGATCCGGCTTCCCGAACTCGTGCCCGCCGAAATCCCCGTCGCGGTGCGCGCGGCCTTGAAGGATCTCGAAGTCGACGGCGGCGCGGACGGCCCGGCCATCGAGCCCTGGTGGGGCGAGCCGGGGCTCACGCCCGCCGAAAAAGTGTTCGGCTGGTGCAATTTCGAGGTGCTCGCCTTCGAGGCGGGCGATCCGCGCGCGCCCGTCAACGCCGTTCCGCCCAAGGCTTGGGCGCGGTGCCAGCTGCGCTTCGTCGTCGGCGTCGATCCCGACGGCGTCGTCCCGGCGCTGCGGCGGCATCTCGCGCGAAGCGGCTTGTCCGACGTGCGGGTCGAGAAGGCGCGCGACGAGGTCTTCGCCGCGACCCGGCTCGACCCCGACCATCCCCATGTCGGCTTCGTGCTCGCCTCGATCGAGAAGACGACCGGCAAGCGCCCGGCGCTGCTCCCCAATCTCGGCGGCGCGCTGCCCAACGACGTCTTCGCCGAAACGCTCGGCCTGCCGACGATCTGGGTTCCCCATTCCTATCCCGGCTGCTCCCAACACGCCCCCGACGAACACGTCCCCAAGGCGCTGCTCCGCGAAGCCCTCGGCCTCATGGCCGGGCTCTACTGGGACATCGGCGAGGCGGGGGTGCGGCTTGTGTCGGGGAATCGGAAGACCCGCATGTCGGATTTCCGCTTCGCCGACTGGGAAGACACGCCGGTCGTGCTGTCGCCGGGAGAGGCGTGGCTCTTCGCCCACGACCGCTGGTCACGTGTCGACTCCGTCGAAATGGCCGTGAAGGCACGGTTCGTGTCCGAAGAGCGGTTCAAGGCGCTGTTCGGCGAGCTTCCGCCTTTGCCCGAGCAGGCCTTTCGTCGTCCGCAGTGAACTGACCTACTCTCGATGCCGGCCGGTAGGGCGCCCCCTTCTCCCCTTGCGGGAGAAGGTGGACCGCCGGAGGCGGGCCGGATGAGGGGTCTTGCCATGCTTGCCATACCGGCATTCGCTTTGCCTCGCGGCCGAGATCGCGCGACCCCTCATCCGCCCCTTCGGGGCACCTTCTCCCGCAA
>CAYNUN010000334.1:0-2849 GCA_964400345.1 uncultured Methylobacteriaceae bacterium | reverse complement strand
GCCACGAAGGCGCGCACGTCGCCGCCGCGGCGCTTGAGATCGAGCATCACATAGGCCACGCGCTGGCCGGGGCCGTGATAGGTGTATTGCCCGCCGCGCCCCGTGCGGTGGACGGGGAAGCGCGCCTCGCGGAGATCGTCGTCCTGCGCCGAAGTGCCCGCGGTGTAGAGGGGAGGGTGCTCGACGAGCCAGACTGCCTCGGGGGCCGTGCCGTCGGCGACCGCGGCCGCCCGCGTCTCCATGAACGCCACCGCGGATTCGTAATCGGTGAGGCCGTCCGCGATGATCCATTCCACGGGCGCGGCGTCGCCCGGTCCGGACAGGGCGGAGGCGAGATCGTCGCGGGTGAGCCGGGAGGCGGGGAATTCCATGTTTTCGGTGTGGCCCGCCGGTCGCGCGCCGTCAATCGGGGGAAACGGGGCGCTTTCGCTTGCGGCCCCGGAATCGATCTGTTACACGCTGCGTCGCTCCGGTCGACCTCGGTCGAACGAGCACATGCGGTCGTGGCGGAACTGGTAGACGCGCTAGCTTGAGGTGCTAGTCCTTTAACCGGGGTGGAGGTTCGAGTCCTCTCGACCGCACCACTTTCGAACGAAGGTTCAGAGCGGCGGTCCGGATGCTTCCGGATCGCCGTTTTCGTTTCGGGAGGAGCGGTGCGGCTCATTGCCAAGCCGCGACGCCGCACCTAGAAAACAGGCCGTCCTTCCCCTCCCGAATCCCGAGGGTCGCGCATGCTCGACGTCGAAAACACCGCGTCCGGACCGCATGCTCCCCTCGCCCTGCGCGACGAGCACGGCGAGGTGCGCGCTGATTTCGTCGACGCGGTCGCGCGGGCGATCACCGCGGGCGACGAGGAGGAACTGAGCCGCCTCGTTTCCGAACTCCACGAGGCCGATCAGGGCGCGCTGCTCGAAGCGCTGGATCACGACGACCGTCCGCGGCTCATCGAACTGCTCGGCGAGGATTTCGACTTCGCGGCGTTGACCGAAGTCGACGACGCGGTCCGCGAGGACATTCTCGAGGAACTCGACACGGAAACCGTCGTCGAGGGCATGCGCGACCTCGAAAGCGACGACGCGGTCTACATCCTCGAAGATCTCGACGCGGCGGATCAGGCGGAGATTCTCGACGCGCTGCCGACGCTCGAACGCGCGGCGCTGCGCAAGAGCCTCGATTATCCGGAGGATTCCGCGGGCCGTCTGATGAGCACGGATTTCGTCGCGGTGCCGCCGTTCTGGACCGTCGGGCAGGTGATCGACCATCTGCGCGACGCGGGCGACGACGCGCCCGACAGCTTCTTCGAGATCTTCGTCGTCGATCCCGGCTACCGGCTGCTCGGCAACGTCTTCCTCGACCGCCTCGTGCGCACGGGCCGGGCGGTGAAGATCGAAGCGATCATGGCGGAGCGCCGCCGCGTGAAGGCGACCGACGATCAGGAGGAGGTCGCGCGGCTCTTCGAGCGCTACAACCTCGTCTCGGTCCCGGTGGTGGACGATTCCGAGCGGCTCGCGGGCGTCATCACCATCGACGACGTCGTCGACGTCATCCAGGAGGAGGCCGACGAAGACGTGAAGGCGCTCGGCGGCGTCAAGAGCGACGAAGAACTCTCGGACTCCGTCTGGTTCATCGCGAAGAGCCGTTTCGGCTGGCTCTTCGTCAATCTCTTCACGGCCTTCCTCGCGGCGTCCGTCATGGGGCTGTTCGAGGCTTCGCTCGAAAAGATGGTCGCGCTCGCGGTGCTGGCGCCCATCGTCGCGAGCCAAGGCGGCAATGCCGCGACCCAGACGATGACGGTCGCCGTGCGCGCCCTCGCCACGCGCGAACTCGGGCCGGGCAACGCGCTGCGCGTCACGCTGCGCGAAACCTTCGTGGGCCTGCTCAACGGTTTGGGTTTCGGCGTGCTCACCGGGCTCGCGGCCGGGCTCTGGTTCCAGGACTGGAACATCGGCTTCGTCATCGCGCTGGCGATGACGGTCAATCTGGTGGCGGGGGCCTTGGGCGGCATCCTGATCCCGCTTACGCTCGAGCGGTACCGCGCCGATCCGGCGGTGTCCTCGGGCGTGTTCGTGACCACGGTGACGGACGTCGTCGGCTTCCTCTCCTTCCTCGGCATCGCGACGCTCTGGTTCGGGCTCTACTGAGGCCTTCGGACAGGCCGCGCCCACGCCGATCCGCTTGTGCGCGAATGCGACCTCTTCCGGTCTTCAACCGGACCCGCGGTCGGTTATTGTGTCCTCAGCCAGACAAGACGGCCGGAGGACGCTCATGATTCCGAACACGCGCGGTTTCGATTTCGATCTCGGCGAGACGGCCGACATGTTGCGGGAGACGGTGCAGAGCTTCTCGCAGGAGAAGATCGCGCCCCGCGCCGACGAGATCGACCGCACGAACGTCTTCCCGCGCGACCTCTGGCCGGAACTCGGCGCGCTCGGCCTCCACGGCATCACGGTGGAGGAGGAATACGGCGGGACGGGCCTCGGCTATCTCGAACACTGCATCGCGCTCGAGGAGATTTCCCGCGCCTCCGCCTCGGTGGGCCTGAGCTACGGCGCGCATTCGAATCTGTGCATCAACCAGATCCGCCGCAACGGCACCGAAGCGCAGAAGCGGAAATATCTCCCGAAGCTCATCTCCGGCGAGCATGTCGGCGCGCTCGCGATGTCGGAGCCCGGCGCGGGTTCGGACGTCGTCTCGATGCGGACGCGCGCCGTGAAGAAGGGCGACCGCTACGTCCTCAACGGCAACAAGATGTGGATCACCAACGGCCCGATCGCCGAAACGCTGGTGGTCTATGCCAAGACCGATCCGGAGGCGGGATCGCGCGGCATCACGGCCTTCCTGATCGAAAA
>CAYNUN010000333.1:0-2859 GCA_964400345.1 uncultured Methylobacteriaceae bacterium | reverse complement strand
CCGCGCCCGCGCCGAGAGCGACGCCGAACAGGAGAAATGAGAGCTTACGCATCATCCACGAACTTTCTCGTTCAGCGAGGGCGCCCACCAGGGCGAGGGATCGATCGAGACGCCGTCCTTGCGGAATTCCACATACAGCACCGGCTGCGAACCTTCGGCGCCCGACGGAGCGACCGCCGCCTTGGCGGCCTCCCCCATCTGCGCGACGGGTTCTCCCGCGACGACGAATTGCCCGACGGACACGTTGATGCGGTCCATGCCGGCAAGGAGCACATAGTAGCCGCCGCCGGCATTCACGATCAAGAGTTGACCGTAGGTTCGGAACGGTCCGGCGAAGGCGATCCATCCGTCGGCGGGCGAGGAGACCACCGCGCCGGGCCGCGTTCCCAGCGCGACGCCCCTTTGCGTCCCGCCGACGCCGTCGGGTGCGTTGAATCCGCGCAGCACCGCGCCCGCGACCGGCAGGGGCAGCGCCCCGCGCAATTCGGCGAAGGCGGCGCGCGGCGTCATCTTCGCGGGATCCCTGCCCGAGAGCTGGGCGATCCGGTCGCGCAGCTGCGCGATCCGAGGATCGCTGCGGGCGGCCTGTTCCTCCGCGAGGGCGCGGGCGCGGAGCTGCTCGTCCGCTTCGAGCCGACCGATGAGATCGCGCAGCGTCTGGGCGCGGCCCGCGAGCTGGGAGCCGCGCTGCTGCTCCTCCGCGAAGCCCGCCTCCCGCTTCGCGATGTCCTGACGTCGCGCGTCGACCAGCATCGCCAATTCGGCCCGGTCCCGCGCCAGCGAGGCGAGGTCGCGCGCCAGCGCCTCCTTCTCGCCCGTGGCGAGCGTGCGCAGGCGGATCAATTCGCCGAGATCGCCCGCCAGCGCCTCGGTCTCCGATTTCAGTTCGGGCAGCACCGCGCCCAGCAGGATCGAGCTGCGCACCGCGTCGAGCATGTCCTCGGGCCGCACCAGCAGCGCGGGCGGCGGCCGGCGTCCCATGCGCTGCAGCGAGCCCAGCACTTCCGCGATCAGCCCGCGCCGCGCCTCCAGCGAGCGGCGGATCGCGCCTTCGGTCTGGGCCAGCGTCGTCAGCCGGTTCTCGATCCCGCTCACGCGGTTCTCCGTCGCCTGCACGCGGCCCGTCACGTCGACGAGCCTCTCGGCCAGCCGCGCCCGATCGTTCCGCAGCAGGTCGATCTCCGCCTTCAGCCGGGCGCGGGCTTCTTCGCCCGTCCGCAGTTCCCGCTCGATCGCCTCGAGTTCCATGCGCTTGGCCGAGCGGTCCGCCGCGACGGGCGGGGCGGGGGCAGGGACGGGCGCCGGCGCCTGCGCCCGAACCGCCTCCGACGCGGACGGCAGGAGCGCGACGGCGAGCGCCGCGGGCAGGAGCGCGCGCAACATGCGCGTGAGGGGAGGGGTCCCGATTCGGCTCATGCCCGATGATAGGGGTGGCCGGCGAGGATGGACATCGCGCGATAGAGCTGTTCGGCGAGCAACAGGCGCACGATCTGGTGCGGAAGGGTCATCGCCCCGAAGGAGAGCGCAAAATCGGCGCGTCCGCGCAGAGCGGCGTCGAGACCGTCCGCCCCGCCCATGACGAAGCAGGCCGCCCGGTCGCCGGCGTCGCGCCGCGTCCGCAGCATCGCGGCGAATTCCTCGCTCGTCGGCGATTTGGCCCTTTCGTCGAGGATCACGAGCCGCGCTCCCCCGAGCTTCTCGGTGATCACGCGCGCCTCGTCGGCCTTCCGGTCCTCCGCCCTTGCGGCGCGGCTTTCCTGGATTTCGACGATGTCGGGTCCGGAGAATCCGAGCGGGCGGCCGCTCGCGCGCGCCCGTTCCGCATAACGCGCGATCAATTCGCGTTCGGGTCCGTCCTTGACCCGCCCGACGGCGAGGACGGTCAGCCGCATGAGCGTTCCGTCAGGATACGGCGCGTTCGCCCGGCCGGTCGGAGCTCCACATCTTTTCGAGATTGTAGAACTGCCGCACTTCCGGACGGAACACGTGCAGGATCACGTCCCCGGCATCGATGAGCACCCAGTCGCAATGCGGCTGGCCTTCGACCTGGAGATCCTTGAAGCCCCGGGCCTTCAGCATTTCGACGACGCGGTCCGCGATCGAGCCGACATGCCGGTTGGACCGGCCCGAGGTCACGATCATCGCGTCCGCGAGCGCGGTCTTTCCCGTGAGATCGATCACCACCGTCTCCTCCGCCTTCGCGTCGTCGAGCGCGGCGAGGATGGAGGTCATGGCATCGCCGCGTTCGGACTGCGTCGCACCGTTCGCGGGCTGGGGCGCCGCAGCGGCGACCCCGTCGAGTTGAGCCATTGTCAGTGTTCGTTCCTCTGTCGTGCGCTCTTGCGCACAAGGCCAGTATCGGGGATCCCGCCCGTTTTTTCAATGAAATCTTGGAGTTTTTGCGCGGATGGCCGTCGAGGAGAGCGACGAACGCGGCCCGTGGAAGAAGGCCCAGGCCGGCGCAGGCGTCCCGACGAGCCCCCGGCCGACCCTTTCGGGCCGCCGAAAACGCCCGAAACGCGCCCCCGCCCGCGACGCGGCGGCCTTCAGGGTCGATCCCGGGCGGTCGAACACCGCCACGGGCATCAGGCCGAAAATGTCCCCCCAGCGCTTCCAGCGATGAAAGCCCGCGAGATTGTCCGAGCCCATCAGCCAGACGAAGCGCACGCCGGGACAGCGCCGCATCAGCAGCGCCAGCGTATCGCGCGTGAAGCGCGTGCCCATGTCTTCCTCGACCGTCGTCACCCGGATGCGCGGATGCCCGGCGACCCGCCGCGCCGCCGCCGCGCGCCGCGCGGCGGCGGCGAGCGCCGCGGTGCTCTTCAATGGGTTGCCCGGCGTCACCAGCCACCAGACGGC
>CAYNUN010000332.1:0-2880 GCA_964400345.1 uncultured Methylobacteriaceae bacterium | reverse complement strand
AAAGAGATGGACGAGATCGTGGTCCACGGTTTCGAGCGCGGGGCGCGAGCGCAGCGCGGCGATCAGATCCGTGCGCAGGTCGACCAGCGTGCGCGTGCCGCCGGGGGCGAGGTTCAGCCGGCGGAACAGCTCCTGCCGCCGCGGCTCGGCGGCCAGATGGAGCTTCTGTGCGGTCTCTTCGCAAGGCTGCCGCCGATAAGCCTCGACGGCGGCCTCGACCCGGCCGTGGTCCACGCCGAACCGGCCCGCCAGCGCCTCGAAGAAGGTGGCGCGCTCGTCCTGAGTGAAACGGGCATAGGCTTCGAGGATCTCGGTGGCGCGGGCCACGCCCGAAGCCTCGCCGCGATGGGAGAGGAGATCCTCGGCGAGTTCGATGACCGTCTCGACGCGGCGGGGCTTGCCGCCGAGTTCGATCCGGCGCTCGATCAGGCGTCGACCGCGCTCGCCGATCGACGCGAACAATTCGCTCAGCATGCCGACATTCATCGCCGTCTCCGCCTTCGCCCCCGCTCCGAGAGGATGGGGGCGGCCGGACGCGGGCGCAAGCGCCCGAAAGCGGGATCAGACGGGTTGGCCGTTGCGCCGCACGATGATGGGCGTGCCGACGGGCACGCGGCCGTAGAGATCCACGATGTCCTCGTTGAGGAAGCGGATGCAGCCGTTGCTGTCCGCCTCGCCGATCGTCCAGGGTTCGTCGGTGCCGTGCAGGCGGAACAGCGTCTCGTGCCCGCGCTGCGTGACGTAGAGCGCGCGCGCGCCCATGGGATTGATCACGCCGCCGGGCATGAAGGCGGGCAGGGTCTTGTCCTCGTTGCGCATGCGCGCGGTCGGCGTCCAGCTCGGCCAGACGGCCTTGCGGCCGACGGCGGCCGGACCCGTCCAGCCCTTGCCCTCCTCGCCGACGGCGACGCCGTAGCGGATGGCGGAGCCGTTCTTGAGCACGAGCCGGGCGTGTTTCGTGTCGAGATCGACGATGATCGTGCCCGGAGGCTCCCGACCCTCGTGCGACACCACCGTGCGCCGGAAACGACGGGGCAGCTTGCTCAGGTCGATGAGCGGGATGTCGAAGGGCTCATCGGGCTGGAAGCCGATGAGCCAGTCGTCCAGCTCGTATTCGGCGAGGTCGCGGGCGGCCTGTTTCCGGGCATTGGTCGCGGGCGGCCCGATCAGCTCGCCATGCGCCGAGCAGCCGGACAGGAAGCCGGCGGCGGCGAGAACGAAGCCTCGGCGGGTCAGGGATGAGGCATCGGTCATCGTACGCGTCGTCTCGCAGGAACTCGGAGGCGATTCGCCTCATACAGGCGTCAGTTACACCTTGATCTTCAGTGTTTTGTAAAGGCGGCACGGAGCCCCGCGCCGCCGATTTCGGATCAGACGCGGAGGCGGCCGTCCTTCTTCACGATCACGGTCGTGCCGACGTTCACGCGGCCGTAGAGATCGTGGATGTCCTCGTTGAGGAGGCGCACGCAGCCGGAGGACACGCGCTCGCCGATCGACCACGGCTCGTTGGTGCCGTGGATGCGGAACAGCGTGTCGCGGCCGTTCTGATGGAGATAGAGCGCGCGCGCGCCGAGCGGGCTGTTGACGCCGCCTTCCATATGGTCGGGCAGATCCTTGAGCAGCGCCTTCATGGTGGCGGTGGGCCGCCAGTCGGGCCACACGCCCTTGCGGCCGATCACCGCGACGCCGCGCCAGGAGAAGCCCTGCCGGCCTACGCCCGCGCCGTAACGGATCGCCGTGCCGCCGGGCTGGACGAGATAAACGAAGGGTCCGTCGATGTCGACGACGACCGTGCCCGGCGATTCGGGGCCCGCATAGGCGACGGTCTGCCGTGCGAGTTCGGGCGCCATCTTCGAACGGTCGACGAGAGGAATGTCGTAGGGCTCGTCGGGAATGGAGCCGACATACCACTCTTCGAGATCGGCCATGGCCTGCTGCTTGGCGGCGACCTTCTTGGCGGGCGCCGAAGGCTCCGGCTCGCCCGTCGTGCGGCAACCGGCGACGAAGGCTGCGAGGCCGAGCACCAAGGCGCGGCGGGACGGTGCGGTGATCTCCGACATGATCTCGGGGCGTTCTCGGGCTGAAACTCGTTACGGGGGATTCGGCCCGGAAGGCCGAGAATCCGTTCGCATCCTTTTCGGACGAACGGGCGGGATATCTACAGTCGCGTTCAAGAATTTGCTAGCCCGTCCGACGAGCATCGGCCATGCGCCGCTTCGACGCTCTCCGCGGGGCGCGGGCCTTCCGGCGCCGGGGATCAGGGCGCCCGGTCGCCGAGGCCCTCGCGCAGCACCGCCCGCTCTCCGCGACGGAAGGCGAGAACCCCCGCGACGATGCCGGCGTGACGTTCCATCCGGCGGCGGTTCAGGGTCGCGGCGGCCGCGAGCCATTTGATCCCCGAGCGGACGAGGTGCGGCCGAGGATCGTCGAGAATGCCCCATTTCTTCAGCACATAGGCCCGCGACCAGGCGAGGTGGAAGCGCGACCGGAAGATGCGGCCCGGGGCGGGCGCGGTCGAGCCGCCGCGGACATGCCGCACGACGGCATCCTGGACATGGACGAGGGAATGCCCCGCCTCCATGACGCGGCGACAGAGATCGTCGTCCTCGTAGAAGAGGAAGATCTCCGGATCGAACCCGCCGAGCGCGAGGACGACGTCGCGCCGCACGAGCCAGCATGCGCCCGAGAGGAACGGAACGCAGCAATCGCCCTCCGGAGTCCATTTCGCGCGGATCGGATTGCGCAGGATCGGGGCGAGCAGCGAGGTGCGGGGAAAGAAGAGCCGACCGTCCGGCTCGATGATGCGGGGACCGAAGATCGCCGCGTCCGGATAGCGCCCCGCGGCGGATTCAGCCGACAGCATCACCGCATCCGCGCCTT
>CAYNUN010000331.1:0-2880 GCA_964400345.1 uncultured Methylobacteriaceae bacterium | reverse complement strand
TGTCGATCGTGCTCTTCACGCCGAAGGGCTTGGCGCAGCGGATGCAGTGCGCGGGCTCTTCGGTCTTCACGAGGCGGCGGGGCTCTTCCCAAGCCTTGAAGTCGACGCGCGGGACCAGCGTGATCACCTTTTCCGGGCAGGTGTTCGCGCAGAGGCCGCACTGCACGCAAAGGCTTTCGGTGAAGTGCAGGGCGGGCCGCTCCGGATCGTCGGTGAGCGCGGCCGCGGGGCAGGCCGAGACGCAGGAGAGGCAGAGCGTGCATCCGGCCACGTCGATCTCGACACCGCCGAAGGGCGAACCCTTGGCGAGCGCGATCACGTCGACGGCGGCGGGCGCGGCGCGGTGCAATTCGCGGAAGGCGAGTTCGAGCAGGCCGCGCTTCTTGCCCTGCGGCATGAAGGAGGCGGGCGCGGGGGAGGCCGTGCCGCGCGGCGCGGCGTCCAGAAGATCGCGCAGCGCGTCCGGATCATCCGTCGCGACGATGGTCGCGATGTCGGCGCCGTAGCCGAGGCCGGACAGAAGGGACGTCATCAGGGCGAAGGTCGCCTCCAGTCCCGAGACGTCGTGCTTGGGCTTGGCGCGGGTGAGCGCGCCGAAGCCGACCGCGCCGTAGGCGAAGGCGGCGGCGATCACTTCCGGACCGATCTGCGTGACTTCGTTGACTTTGAGGGGAAGAACTTCCGCCGGCAGGCCGCGGCCGAAACGGGCTAGCGCCTCGATCAGCGCGTCGCCGTGATCGCCGTCGTGAACCAGGACGTAGGGCTTCGCGCCGCCCGCCTCGCGATAGGCGACGAGCAGCGCGCGCAGACGGCGCATCACCGCATCGGCGGGGGGCAGCGAATAGGCGACCGCGCCCGTCGGGCAGGCGGCGGCGCAGGCCCCGCATCCGGCACAGATATGCGGATCGATCGCCACGTGATCGCCCGCCGGCGTGATCGCGCCCGTGGGGCAGAGATCGAGGCAGCGCGTGCAGCCCGTGCGCTTGGAGCGGGAATGCGCGCAGAGGCCTTCCGTGAAGGCGACGTATTGCGGCTTGTCGAACTCGCCCGTGAGATGGGAGGCCTCGAAGATCAGGGCCTCGATCTGCCCGCGGTCGCGCGGGTCGGCGCGCAGATAGCCCGAGCGGAGATCATGCGCCGGGAAGAGCGGCGTGCCGCCCGTGAGGTCGATGACGATGTCGCAGGTCGAGGTCGCGTCGCTGCGGGAGGGACCGAAGCTCAAGGCCCCGCGCGAGGACGGAACGGGGAGGGCGTAGTCGTCGATCGAAAGGGCGAAGGCGCCGAGATGACCCGCGGCGTTCCGGACGGTGCCCTTCACGACGGGAAACGCGTTGACGCGCGGCGGCGCGACCTCGCCGGGGCGGGAGAGCATGACGGTGACGTCGAGGTGATCGGCGAGCCGGCGGCCGACTTCGATCGCGGTTTCGTCGCGTCCGTAGATCAGCGCGACTCCTTTGCTCTCCATCGACACGAAGGGCACGGCGGGCATGGGCACGGCGGCGGCGGCGACGAGCGCGGCGGTCTTCGGACCCGCTTCGGCGGCGCGGTCGGACCAGCCCGCGGTTTCACGGAGATTGACGAAGGTGAGGCCGTCGGTGCGGCCCGCGTCCTCGGCGATCTCGCGGAAGAGCGCCTCTTCCTGCGTGCAGCCGACGACGATCGGCGCGCCCGTCTCGACGGCGAGCTTGAACGAGCCGGACTGCGCGCGACACAGAATATCCGCCGTCTTGACGGTTCCGCGGCAGGCCTTCGCCACGGCCTCGCCGTGGAGGGGCATCGTCTCCTCGCAGGAGCAGACGAAGATGACGGGGTCGTTCCCTGTGGTCGATCGGGTCATTGCGCCGATTCCTTCTCTTGCGACTTCGCGGCCTGTAGCCGCGGCGGTCGAGACCTATATATGGAGACCTGCGCCGACGTTTCGATACGGACGGCTTCGATGCCGAAAATGAGACCGATGACCACTTCGACCGCCGCACACCGCTCGGAACTTTCTCTTCCGCCCCTCTATTCGCTCGTGTCGCTCAGGGAAAGAGGGGACGCCCATGCGCATGCGTGTTCCATCGCCGCAGAGGCCGGCGCGGGCACGCTGGTTCGCGTGAAAAGATTCGACATGGCCGAGTTCGCGGTCGTGCTCGAACCGTCCGAGCCGCTCGCCACCGCACGCAAGGCTTTTCTCTGCGGGATGGCCGCGGTCGCCGACGCGCTTTCGACCCATGCGCCGCCGGAAAAGCCGCTGACCTTCGATTGGCCGGGAGGCATCCGCTGCGACGGCGGTCGGATCGGCGGCGGACGGCTCGCATGGCCCGAGGGCTGCGGGGAAAAGGAGGAGCCGGCGTGGCTGGTCTTCTCCGCCATGATCACGCTGTCGCGCAGCTTCCCCGAGCCGGGCTTCTACCCGAATTCCACCTCGCTCGTGGAGGAGGGGTTCGAAGAGGTCGATGCCGACATGATCATCGAGAGCTTCAGCCGCCATCTGATGGTGCATTTCGACGCCTGGACCGGGAAGGGATTCCGCAGCGTCGCGGAAGCCTATCTGGAACGCGTGCCGCGCGACCGGCCCTCCGAGCGCCGAAGCTTCGACCCCGAGGGCAATCTGCTGGTGAAGGCGAATGCGACGGGCCGCGTCGACAAGCGCCCGCTCGTTCCCGGACTGCGCGCGGCCGAATGGCTCGATCCCGCGACGGGAGCGCCGAAGCTGTGAAGCTGCTCCGCACGATCCGGCTGGATCCTTCCGACACCTTCATCTTCGAGACGGCGGCGGAACCCGGGGAATGGGCAGTGACGGGCTCGTTCCTGTTCATGGGCGAGGATCCGGCGGCGCTCGAGGGCAAGCGTCGGGCCGCGTTCAGGGCGGGCTTCGCGGGCGTGCGCTCGCTCGGC
>CAYNUN010000330.1:0-2901 GCA_964400345.1 uncultured Methylobacteriaceae bacterium | reverse complement strand
CCATGACGGCGAGCACGAGCCGCCCGCTCTCGTCGACACGGAAATAGGTCGAGCCCCGGACCCTGAGAATCGTCATGGCTCCGGGCGTGCCGAAATAGGGCGCGGCCGATGCCGTCAGCCGGATTCCCTCCTTCGGATCCTGCGGATCGTCCGTCGAATCGAGGCTTCCCGATACGGGAACGCCGACCATGCGATAGGCCCGCCGCCCGAGCCCGTCGCTCGTCTGCCCGACATCGCCTTCGATGCCGATGCGCGCGGAGAGGGTCTCGCTCCAGCGATGCCGGATCGCCGCACCCGCGAGAACGCGCCGACCCGTATAGCCGTCCGTCCGGTCGCGTTCCGCGAGCGCATCGAGGAGCAGGTCGTTGCGCGATCCGCCCAAGGCGGGCTTGATGAAGCTCGTCGACAGACGCACCCCGAAATCGCCCGGTTCCAGATCGCCGAAGCTGCGCAGACGCGGACCCGTCGTCCGCTCGACCCAGAAGAGATCCGCGCCCAGAGCGAGCCGTTCCGCCCCTCCGAAAAGATTCCGATGCGTGAAGGCCCCGCGGATGCCCGGGCCTTCGGTGGTGGAATAGCGCGCGGAGGCCGACAGGGACCGCTTGGCGCGCTCGGTCACGACCACGTCCAAGGGCAGCATGCCCTTGTCGTCGATCCGCTCGCCTTCGATCACGCGAACGCCGCCGAGCGCCTCGATGCGCGAGACGGACCGCCTGAGATCGGCGATTTCCCGGCGCGAATAGGGATCGCCCGGCTCGGTATGGATGAAGGACCGGATCACGCGGGGATCGACGCCCGGCGCGCCGCGCAGTCCGATCCGTCCGATCGGGGCGACCGGACCGGGGTCGACGACGAGCGTCACGTCCATGGCGGCGGCGGCATGCACCACGACCGGATCGAGCCGGACGACCTTCGCCATGGGCCGCGAACGGTCGCGGAAGTGATCGACGATGCGCGTCTCCGCCGCCCGCACCGCGGCGGCGCGGGCGGGCTCGCCCGTTTCGATGTCGATCACGTCCGGCGGCAGAAGATCGGCGTCGAACGGCGCTCCGGTCGCGGCGTCGAGGACGCGGATCGTGCGGAAGCGGAAGAGCGGACCGGGACGCACCACGATCCGAACCGGCACCACCGCCCTCCCCCGATACCGGTCGATCGCCGCCTCCGCCCCGGGCGGCGTTCGGCCGAGCGCGTCGACCAGCACGACGCCGCCCGCCTCGATCGTGATCGTCGCGTCGTAATGTCCGAGCCCCCAGGCCGCGTCGGTCAGGTTCGTCCATTCGGTCGCCGCGAGCGCGGCCAGTTCCGCGCCGTCGTCGGGCGGCTCCTTGACGAGGCGGCGCAGCGTCGAGGCGCCGCGCAGCGCACGCTCGACCTCGCCTTCCGCACCCGAAAAGGCGACGGAGTAAGGCAGCGTCGTCGCGGTGGGCGCGGGCGGCGTCTCTTCGCCGAACAGGCCGAAGACCGCCGCATCCGCCTTCGGCGCGAGCGCGAGCGCGAAGACGAGAGCGAGGAGCGCCCGAAGAACGGGGCCGCGGCGAAGCATGAGCCCTCCCCTGTCGAAAACGAAACGGAACGAAACACATGGTCGACCCGCAAAGGCGGATCGTCGTCCTGAAGATCGGCCCGGACGGTGATCAGCCGCAGTCCGTGATCCGGAACGTGGTGATGATCCGCCCATGGGTGTCGACGTATTCATAATCCCAACCGACGCCGTAGGGGATGAGTTTCGCGGTCTCGCCCTTGCAGAATTCGCGCTGCATGATCCGTCGACGGTCGATGAACTCCGACCGGGCCCGCGAATCCTGAAGCGTATACGGCATCTGGACCTTCAACCGGATGATCCGTCCCTCCAATTCGGCCATGCGGACGACGGAACCGTCCGCCTGTCGAATCCCGACCTCCTGCTTGAGCCCCGAAACGATCGCCTTCAACTGAAGATCGATCTGCTTCATCGCCTGCGGCGACATATCCATTTTCTGCGCGAAGCCCGGCCCGCCCCACGACGACATCGCCGCCGCAAGGGCGACGAGAAGGAACCCTGAGAACCGCCTGACGCGCATCGATCTTTCCTCCTGCCGAAGAGCCGCCTCGCCCCCGAGCGCGACCCCGCCGCGGAGACTTGCGCCGATCGGGACGACATGCAACCTGAACGTGTCCGCGCGCCCACCCCGCGAGCCGTCCCGATGATCCTCGAAGCCTTGGAATGGTGCCTGACGCCCGCCTCGCGCGCCGCGCGTTCGGGCGGCCATCTCTCCGAGCAGATCGCGATCCGCCACCGTGCCCTGCGCTGCGCCGATGCATGGGCCGAGCATCTCGCCCGCACCAAGGCCTATGTGAATGCGCGGCTCGACGCGGGCGGCCGGGAGGCGGCTGTGCTGGGCAGCGGCCATCTTCACGACGTCGATCTCGCCGGGCTTCTCGCCCGCTTCGACCGGGTCGTTCTGGTCGACGCGGTTCACCCGCTGGAAGTCCGGTTCCGTGCCGCGACGTCCCGCGGCCGGATCGTCTGCCTCGCCGCCGACCTCTGCGGCCTTCCGCCCGGCCCGCATCTCGGACCGACGGAACAGGTCCGGACGGAAGGCCCGGCCTTCGACCGGATCCGGCGCGCCGATCTCGTCTTCTCCGTCAACCATCTCTCCCAACTCGTCGTGGTGCCCGTCCGCCGCTGGGCGCGCGCGGCTCACCCCGACGACGCGATCGTCCGCGCCGCCCGGGCGGTGCTCGAAGCGCATGTCGAACTGTTGCGGAACTGCCGGCGCGCTTTGCTCGTCTCCGACGCCGCGCATCGTTTCGACGGCGGCCCCTGGGAGGATCTGCTTCTCGGCCTCGACGCCGGCCCGCCGGAAGAAAGCTGGACCTGGACCCTCGCCCCCCGCGGCGAAGAAGCCGACGGCCGCTTGG
>CAYNUN010000329.1:0-2910 GCA_964400345.1 uncultured Methylobacteriaceae bacterium | reverse complement strand
ACCGCACCTATCTGCTGATGGATGACGACGGCCAGATCATCGAAGGCCATTCGATCTCGGCGGGCCTCGATTATCCGGGCATCGGGCCGGAACATTCCTGGCTGCACGATACGGGCCGGGTGAAGTACATTTCGGCGACCGACAAGGAGGCGCTCGACGCCTTCCAGCTGCTGTCGAAGCTCGAAGGCATCATCCCGGCGCTCGAACCCTCGCATGCGGTCGCCAAGGTGCTCGAACTCGCCCCGCGCAAGCCGAAGGATCACCTGATGGTGGTCAATCTCTGCGGCCGCGGCGACAAGGACATCTTCACCGTGGCGGAGCATCTGGGCGGGTTCTGAGCCTAAGGCATCGTGCGCATCATGAAGCCGTCGAACAGCGGCACGGTGAAGGCCGTGTCGCCGTGCGACGGGCTGTAGATCATGCCTTTTTCGATGAGCGCGTTTCTGACGGGCGCGACGGTGGTCACTTTTTTCTCGAGCCGCTCCGCTATGTCTCCGGATCGATGAGGCCCGGGCCCAAGCTCCGCCATCGCCCTCACATATCTCTTTTCCGTGGGCGTCAGGCGATCGAATCGAACCCGGAAGAAGCTTGCGTCCAGTTCGGCCAGCGCGAGCATCGTCGCCGACCTCGCGTCTTCGGCCGTAATGGGCGGTGCAGTCGCGATATCCCAACTGTGTTTCCCCCATTCCTGGAGAAAGTAAGGATAGCCTTGGGTCTGTCGGATGATCTCGTCGACCGCCTCCGGTTCGAACTCGACGTTGCTCTTGCGTGCAGGGATACAAAGGGCTTCCCGTGCCGCCGCAGGACTGAGCCGATCGACTTCGGCAAACTCGAAAAGTCGTTCTGCGTAGGATTTTGCGCGCCCCATGCGCGCCAGCAGCTGCGGTAGACCGGCGGCCATCATGGTGACGGGAAGCTGCCGCTGGTTGGCTCGGTGCAAGGCCGAGATCAACGCGGCCAACTCCGCCTCTGCGACGTATTGGAGCTCGTCGATGTAGATGACGAGTGCCGAACCGCTGCGCGCCATCGTTTCGCCGATGGCGACGATGAGATCCGTCAGGTCGTGGTCCAAATCTCCGCTGTCGGCGATCCCTTGTTCGGATCCATTGCTGAACCCGAACTCGATATCTTGGAACCGGATTTTTGCGCTCTTTGCAAACGAACCTATGACGCGAAGAGAGCGTTCGGCCAGATCTTTGGCGTGTTCCAGCCTGCTGATCCGAATCATCGACGCACGAAGCGTGGGGATTAGTGCGGCGGGAAGGGAGCGATCTTCCGGCGCCTCGATCCATGCGCTCACGAAGCCGTTGGCCTCGGCATCATTACGGATGCGGTTCAACAGAACCGTTTTGCCGACCCCCCGCAGGCCGTACAGAATGAAGCTCCGGGCGCCCCTTTTGTTCCGAATCCGATCCAGCGCGACGTCGGCACGGCTTATAAGGTCGTCCCGACCCGCGAGTTCTGGAGGCGGCGTGCCGGCACCGGGCGAATAAGGATTGAGACGGCGATCCATAGCGACCTTATCCCATTTTATCGTAATTCAATAAACTACCATAAACTCACTACGGATGCCTGTCGCCACCCCGGGAACGAGCACCCGTTTCCGATTGCGGAGCGGCATGATAACAGAACGCATCATGAGCACCCGTATCGACCGTCGCTTCGCCGAGACCCGGGCCCAGGGCCGGGCCGCCCTCGTCACCTTCGTCATGGCCGGGGATCCGGACACGGAGACGTCCCTTGCCGTGATCAAGGCGCTGCCGAAGGCCGGCGCGGATCTGATCGAGGTCGGGATGCCCTTCACCGATCCGATGGCCGACGGACCGGCCATTCAGGCCGCGGGCCTGCGCGCGCTCGACGCGGGACAGACGCTCGCGAAGACGATCGGCATGGTGCGCGACTTCCGCAAGGACGACGCGGACACGCCGATCATCCTGATGGGCTATTTCAACCCGATCTACATCTACGGCGTCGACCGCTTCCTGAAGGACGCGGCGGATGCGGGGGTGGACGGGATGATCGTCGTCGACCTGCCGCCGGAGGAGGATGCCGAACTCTGCATCCCGTGCCTGAAGGCGGGCCTCAACTTCATTCGCCTCGCCACGCCGACGACCGACGACGCGCGCCTGCCCAAGGTGCTGCAGAACACGTCGGGCTTCGTCTATTACGTCTCGGTGACGGGGATCACCGGATCGGCGATCCCGGATTATTCCAAGGTCGCGGGTGCGGTGGCGCGGATCAAGCGGCATACCGACCTTCCCATCGCGGTCGGCTTCGGCGTGAAGAACGCCGAGACGGCCGAGATCATCGCGCGCGGCGCGGACGGCGTCGTCGTCGGTTCGGCCCTGGTCGAAGCGGTGCGGACCTCGCTCGACGCGCAAGGCAAGGCGACGGAGAAGACCGTCGCCGCCGTGACCGCGCTCGTTTCCGACATCGCGGCGGGCGTGCGCCGCGCCGTGAAACCGGTCGCCTGAGGAGATCGTCATGAGCTGGATTTCCAACGTCGCCCCGAAGATCCGGTCCTTCCTCAAGCGGGACACGCCGGAAAATCTCTGGCTGAAATGCCCGGAAAGCGGCCAGCTCGTCTTCCACAAGGACGTCGAAGCCAACCAGTTCGTCATTCCCGGCTCGGAGCACCATCTGCGCATGAGCGCGGTCGCGCGGCTGAAGTCGATGTTCGACGAGGCGCGCTATGAGGAGATCGCGATTCCGGAGGTTCCGGCCGATCCGCTGAAGTTCCGCGACGAGAAGCGATATGTCGACCGCATCCGCGACGCCCGGGCCAAGACCGGACTGCAGGATGCGGTGAAGCTGGCCGTCGGCACGGTGGACGGAACGACCGTGACGATCGGCGTGCAGGATTTCGACTTCATGGGCGGTTCGCTCGGCATGGCGGCGGGCGAAGCGGTG
>CAYNUN010000328.1:0-2920 GCA_964400345.1 uncultured Methylobacteriaceae bacterium | reverse complement strand
GAAAGCGCCAGCGGGTCGGCTCCGGGGTCTCCCAACGTTCGGCGAGGCCGGGGAGGATCGCGAGATCCTTGCCGCGCTTCGTCAGCCCTTCATAGACGTTGCCGAGATGAGCGTTGGTCGTCGTTTCGTTGAGCGTGTAGGGGTCGAGCGACTTGAGGTCGCCCTGATTGGCGTAGCGCAGCGTCTTCGCCGAAACCGGCGTGGCCGCGAGGGCCGCCGCGGCGGCGGCGGCGAGCAGCAAGGACCTGATCTTCATTCGTTTTCTCCCGCCGCGAGCGCGGCCGCTCGGTTCCGGACCCGTTCGTCGGGTCTCTCTCCGCCCTCAGAGTATGCGCGGCTTCACCTTTGCGTCCAGCGTCTTGCACGGCGGAAAGATTGACCCGCCCCCTCCGCTTTTGCTTTGTTGGGGACTCGGGCGGGACGCGGTCCCGCCCCCGCTCACCCGAGATCGAGGTTCCGCCATGCCCGTCGTCAACAGGATCGCCGCCTTCGCCGACGAGATCGCGGCTTGGCGTCGCGACTTCCACGAGCATCCGGAACTCGATTACGACGTGCACCGGACGGCGGGGATCGTGGCGGAGAAGCTGAGGGCCTTCGGCTGCGACGAGGTCGCGACGGGGCTCGGGCGCACGGGCGTCGTCGGCGTGATCCGCGGCCGGCTTCCCGGCTCCAAGGTCGTCGGCATGCGCGCCGACATGGACGCGCTGCCGATCCTCGAAGCCACGGGCAAGCCCTATGCCTCGAAGACGCCGGGCAAGATGCACGCCTGCGGCCATGACGGGCACACCGCGATGCTGCTGGGCGCGGCGAAATATCTGGCCGAAACCCGCAACTTCGCGGGCACCGCGGTGGTGATCTTCCAGCCCGCGGAAGAGGGCGGCGGCGGCGCGCGCGAGATGATCCTCGACGGACTCATGGAGCGTTTCGGCGTGACCGAGGTCTACGGCATGCACAATATGCCGGGCCTGCCGATCGGGGCCTTCTCGATGCGCTCGGGTCCGATCATGGCGGCGGCGGATCGCTTCACGATCGAGATCGAGGGCAAGGGCGCGCATGCGGCGCGGCCGCACGGCTCGATCGACGTGGTGTTCATTCTCGGCCAGATCGTCACCGCGCTGCAGGGCTTCGTGGCGCGCAACGTCGACCCGCTCGAATCCGCCGTCGTTTCGACCACGTTCATCCGCGCGGGCGAGACCTTCAACGTTCTGCCGCAATACGGGACGCTGAAGGGCACGGTGCGCACGCTCGATCCCGCGGTGCAGGATCTCGTCGAGGGCCGCATCTCGGCGATCGTTCAGGGCGTCTGCGCCATGCACGGGGCGAAGGGGACGGTCGATTATGTCCGCGGCTATCCCGTCACCCTCAACCATGACGCGCAGACGCGCTTCGCGAGCGAGGTCGCAGGCGAGGTCGTCGGCTCCGAGAACGTGGACACGGCGGTTCCTCCCGTCATGGGCGCGGAGGACTTCTCCTACATGCTCGAGCGGCGGCCGGGCGCGATGATCTTCATGGGCAACGGCGACACGGCCGGGCTGCATCATCACGAATACGACTTCTCCGACGAGGCGATCCCGGTGGGCGTGAGCTATTGGGCGCGGCTCGTCGAAACGGCGATGCCCGCCTGAGCGGGCCGGGTCGGCCGACCGCATATGGCGGTTCGGCTCGGACCGTCGTGCCGCGACGGTCGGATTTTCGTCCTTCTCCCCTTGCGGGAGAAGGGAAGGGGGCCTCACCGGTCGGCTTCTTGCGGTCTTCGTGCTCCTCCGGATTGCCCGGCGACGGCGCGGCATGGTGAGGTCGCGAACTTTCGAGGTTCACCGATGCCTTTCGAGACTTGGCTCGCCTTCGCCGCCGCTTCCGCCGTGTTGGTCGTCATTCCGGGGCCGACGATCCTGCTGGTCGTCTCCTATGCGCTCGGACGGGGCGCGCGGACGGCGTTGCCGACGGCGGTCGGGGTCGCGCTCGGCGACTTCACCGCGATGACGCTGTCGATGCTCGGACTGGGCGCGTTGCTGGCGACCTCGGCCGAACTCTACACCGCGCTGCGCTGGGCGGGCGCGGCCTATCTCGTCTGGCTGGGGATCAAGCTCTGGCGCGCGGGCGGGACGCTCGCCGCGGAACCCCGGACCGACGGCGCGAGCGACGCGAAGATGCTCGTCCATGCTTGGGCGGTGACGGCGCTGAACCCGAAAAGCATCACCTTCTTCGTGGCCTTCCTGCCCCAGTTCATGGATCCGGGGCGGGATTTCCTGACGCAGATGATCATGTTCGAGGCGACCTTCCTCGTTATCGCCTTCGCCAATGCGCTCGGTTATGCGCTGCTCGCGGGCCGGGCGCGGCGCTTCGTGAAGGACGAGCGGGCGATCGCGACCGTCAATCGGGTCGGCGGCGGACTGCTCGTGGGAGCCGGGGTCGCGGCCGTCGCCTTGAAGTCCTGATCAGCCGCGCTTCCAGGGCGCGAACCAGCCGAGCCCTTCCAGCGTGCCCGCGCGGGGCACGTATTCGCAGCCGACGAAGCCCTCGTAACCGAGGCGGTCGAGTTCGGCGAACAGGAAGGGATAGTTCAGCTCCTCGCCGTCCGGTTCGTTGCGGGAGGGCACGCTCGCGATCTGCACATGGCCGGTGATCGGCATCAGGGCGCGCAGGCGCATCGTGACGTCGCCGTGGATGATCTGGCAGTGATAGAGATCGAATTGCAGCTTGAGGTTCGGCAGGCCGGCGGCGCGGATGTAGCCCGCGGCGAGGCCGAAATCGTTCAGGAAATAGCCCGGCATGTTGCGGCCGTTGATGGGCTCGAGCACGAGGTCGAGCCACTCGGCGGCGAGCGCTTCCGCGGCATGGCGCATGTTCGCGCAGAAGGTCGCGACCGCCTTCGGGTCGCGGTTGTCCGCGAGACCGGCCATCATGTGCATACGCGCGA
>CAYNUN010000327.1:0-2935 GCA_964400345.1 uncultured Methylobacteriaceae bacterium | reverse complement strand
GGCCGAATTCCTGCACGCGGGCTTCGTCGGGCGTGATCGTCGCGCACTTTACGGCGACGCCGTATTTCTTGGTCGCTTCGGCCGAATCGATCGTGACCTGATCGTTGGTGGCGTCGCGATGCTCGACCGAGAGGTCGTAATATTTGAGATCGATGTCGAGATAGGGGTGGATCAGCTTGTCCTTGATGAACTGCCAGATGATCCGGGTCATCTCGTCGCCGTCCATCTCGACGACGGGGTTGGCCACCTTGATCTTCGCCATCGTTGAAACCTTCTCTTCGCCTTCAGAAGCCCGGGGCCGGTGCGGCACGGGCGGATCGGCGACCCTCTTAGCACCGTGACCGGAGCGGGCAAAGCGCGCCTTTCGACGGGTCGGATTTGCGGGAACGAGAGGTGGGTGGGCGCCTCGTCCAACCGGGCGCTGGTCTTTTCGAATCAACTGGTCAGGCGGGACCCAAGAGCGACCCAGCGCAGCGTCTTGTAGGCTGCGAGCAGCGCCAGCGCCGCCGCGTTCACTGCAAGCATTCCCGTCAGGAACCGATATCCATTCGAGACCGGGTCGATGGGCGTGGAACGGTTGGTTAGGAATACAGCCGGATTCGTCCTGTACTCATCGATTTCCCACCTGTTCGTGAAGTAGGTTTTTCCATCCGTGCCGGGAAGGCAGCCGAACGCGACGACGTCGACATTCCCGAACCCATTGATCTTGGGAGCTAATTGCAGATCGGGGATCCGCAACGCGCATTCCATCGAGGAACGTGTTTTGCTGATCCGCACCTCTTCTGCCTGATACGCCTCGAAGACGCGATAGGCGTCAAAGCCGGCGCAGCCGAGGCCCGTGACGAGGGACAGGCGAAAAAAGATACCCAGAAAACGGCGAGAAGAATTCGTCATCGATCGCGCCTCATCGCGGTCGGAGCAAAGGCATACGCGCCGAACTTGAACGTGACCTCGTGGCTACGGACGCATTCAAAAATCAGCTTGAATTAAGTCGTAGAATTGCAAATTGGACGGTGCCCATCAACAGGCCCGTCTACGTCAAGCCCCCCGCAAGCCCTCCCCTTCATGCCCGCGCATGCGGGCATCCACGTCTTTCTCGGGGCCCGTCGGAAACGCCGACGGCCGTGCGGCTCTCACCCCTTGTCGTAAGGATTGTCGCTCGTGCGCATCGACATGCGGATCGGCGTCCCGGGAAGGTCGAACGTCTCCCGGAGACCGTTCACCAGATAGCGCAGATAGCTCTCCGGCAGCGCATCCAGCTGGTTGCCGAACAGCGCGAAATGCGGCGGCCGCGACTTGGCCTGCGTCATGTAGCGGATCTTGATGCGGCGTCCAGAGACGGCGGGCGGCGGGTGCCTGTCGAGCACGCCTTCGAGCCATTTGTTCAACCGTCCGGTCGAAATGCGGGCCGACCATGTCTCGGACGCCTTGAAACAGGCCTCCATCAGCTTGTCGATCCCCTGCCCCGTCAGCGCGGAGACCGGGATGATGGGCGTGCCGCGCACATTGGAGGTGACGTGCTGCGCATCTTCGATGATCGTCTTGAGCACCGCCGGGTCGCCCACGAGATCCCATTTGTTGAGTGCGATGACGAGCGCACGGCCTTCGCGCTCGATGATGGAGAGGATCGCGAGATCCTGCTTTTCGAAGGGAATCGTCGCGTCGAGCAGCAGCACGACGACTTCGGCGAATTTCACGGCCCGCAGACCGTCGGCGACGGAGAGCTTCTCCAGCTTGTCCTCGACCTTGGCGCGCTTGCGCATGCCTGCCGTGTCGAAGAGCTTCACCTTGCGCCCGCGCCATTCCCACTCGATGCCGATCGAGTCGCGCGTGATGCCCGCTTCCGGACCCGTAAGGAGACGATCCTCTCCGAGCATCGCGTTGATCAGGGTCGATTTTCCGGCGTTCGGACGCCCGACGACGGCGACGCGCAACGGCCGGTCGATCTTCTCGCCCTCGCCCTCCGCATCCTCGGTTTCGTCTTCGTCCTCCGTCACGGCGGCGACGGCCGTCTGTTCGGGCAGCGCTTCGCGCAGGGCGTCGTAAAGGTCGGACAAGCCCTCGCCGTGCTCGGCCGAGAAGGGCAGCGGATCGCCGAGACCGAGGCCGAAGGCCTCATAAGCCTCGCTCAAGCCTTGCCGGCCCTCTGCCTTGTTGGCGAGCAGGATCACGGGTTTTCCCGCTCTGCGGACGAGATCGGCGAAATGGCGGTCGGCCGGGGTGACGCCCGCACGGGCGTCGATCACGAAGAAGACGGCGTCGGCGTCGATGAGCGCGGCCTCGGTCTGCGCCCGCATGCGGCCGAGAAGCGTGTCTTCCTTCGCCTCTTCGAGGCCCGCCGTGTCGATGATCGTGAAGTCGAGATCGCCCAGCCGCGCATCGCCCTCGCGCCGGTCGCGGGTCACGCCGGGGCGGTCGTCCACCAGCGCGAGCTTCTTGCCGACGAGCCGATTGAACAGCGTCGACTTGCCCACATTCGGGCGGCCGATGATGGCGACCGTGAAGGTCATGGGTTCAGCGCTTTCTGCGACGCTCAGGGCGTCGTCTTGACGGGGCCGCCGCGCACGAGGCCCAGATAGGCCTCGACACGCTCCTTGAGCGCGGGCGGAACGGCCGGATCCACCGCGATCGCGTCGAACTCGCGACCCGCATCATCATAAGCGCCCGCCTTCAGGGCCGCCAGACCGAGAAGTTCGCGTGCATTCGGCGTCCAAGGCCCCGCGGGCGACAGCAGCGGCTCGAGGCGCGCCTTCAGTGCGTCGCGATCGAGCGAGTCGATCGCGTATTGCGCCGCACGCAGCCGCGCCAATCCGCGCAGCTTCGGCGACAGGGACGCATCGGCGGCGAGCGCATCGAAAGCGGCGACGGCGGCGGTCTTGTCGGTCCGGGCGAGTTCGGCGGCCGCACGGAACCGGGCGAGTTCGCGATAGCCCGC
>CAYNUN010000326.1:0-2962 GCA_964400345.1 uncultured Methylobacteriaceae bacterium | reverse complement strand
ATGTCCACCATCCGCGCGGGATCGGCGAGGCGGAACCCGGCATGGCCCGCCCGCGTCCAGACGCAGCGCGCGACGACCGACCCTCCCCTGAAGCGCCGGCTGCGGCCGGGGCGAAGCAGAAGATCGAATTCGTAGGCGTGGCCGGGGATGAAGCGGAGCAATTGACCCAATTCGACCCTGAAGCCGCCGCGCGACACGTCCTCCAATTCGAGGCGGATGCCGTCGAAGATCAGAACGCCCCGCTCGCCCGGCACGATGCGGGGCGCGGTGCGACGCTCGTCCTCGGGTTGCTCGATCGTCATGACGCTACGGTAGCAATGCAGAAACCACGTTTCAATCCACGGAACGGAAATCGGCCGGCGCGCCCCTTGCGGTGTCGGGCCGTCATGCCCATATCGGGCAGGTAGGCGAGAGGCCCCGACCGCGGATGTACCGGCGGCGGCCTCCCGTCCACATGCAAGCGCGGGCTGCGAAGCCCCTTGCCGAACGTCTCGTCGCAGCCGCGGCGGGGCGTTTTTGCATTTCAGGGCTTGTCGGGCCGGTTCAGATCGTGCGGCCGCCGTCGACTTCGAGCACGACGCCCGTGATGAATTCCGCCTCGTCGGAGGCGAGCCACAGACAGGCATTGGCGATGTCGGCGGGTTTCGACATGCGGCCGAGCGGGATCGTGGCCACGAATTTCGCGCGGTTCTCCGGCGTGTCGGGCATGCCCATGAAGGTTTCGAGCAGCGCGGTCTCGCCCATCACGGGAGCGACGCCGTTCACGCGGATCTTGTCCGGCGCGAGTTCGACGGCGAGCGACTTCGACAGCAGATTCACCGCGCCCTTCGATCCGTTGTACCAGCTGAGGCCGGGCCGCGGCCGGAGGCCGCCCGTCGAGCCGATATTGATGACCACGCCGCCGCCCTGCGCGCGCATCAGCGGCACCGTCGCCTGCGTCATGAAATAGATCGACTTCACGTTGACGTCGTAGACGCGGTCGAATTCCTCCTCGGTGACGTCCATCAGCGGCTTGTTGCGATGCGACCAGCCGGCATTGTTGACGATCACGTCGATGCGGCCGAAGCGGTCCATCGTCGCCTTGACCGCGGCCTCGATGTCGCCGCGCTTCGTGACGTCGCAGCGGATCGGGAGCGAAGGGGCGTTGACGCTCTGCGCCACCGCCCGCGCGCCCTCTTCATTGATGTCGACGACGGCCGTGGATGCGCCCTCGCGGGCGAAGACGCGCACGATCTCCGCGCCGAAGCCGGACGCTCCGCCCGTGACGAGCGCCACCTTGTTCTGAAGCCGCATGAAAACCTCCCGATCCGCGCCGCTTGGTCGCGGCTTGTCGCCCGCATCATCGGCCGAGCGGAAGGGCTTCGTAAAGCCGGGTCGGACCGTTCAGGAGCGACGTCGCCAGTCCCAAGGCATGGCGAAGCGGCCGGCCCATAATCCGGCGCGGACGGCGCGGGCATGCGCCTCGTCCGCTTCGTAATCGTGCGAATACCGGACGAAGGAGACGGCGAGCCCTTCACGCACCATCCAGGCCTGAAGATCGAGTTCGCCGAGCCGGCAGCGCGCGAGAACGCGCCCGTAGCGGTCACGCCCTTCCGAGGCGCAGCGCAGAGCCTGCCCTCCGATCATCCGCTCCAGCCGGTCGCGGGCGACCTTGCCGCAGGCGAAGACCGTTCCCGAGCGGTCGAAGCAGGTCTGGTCGAGTTCGGGAGCGTCGATTCCGGAAAGCCGCAGCTTTTCGCCGTCGATCACCAGCGTGTCGCCGTCGACGACGGTGGCCCGCCCGACGACGATGCCATTCGCTTCAACTCGGGTTACCGCGAGCGCGAGGAACAGGGCCGTGAGCACGAAGGCGAGGCGAAGCACGGAGACATACCTCTGGTTGCTTAGCTCGCGTTTTGGTAGCGCAATTTTCCCTTTGCACCAAATCGGAACGCGGTTGCCGGGCGGCGGGGCGCGCGACGGCGGGTCCCGGACGATGCGGGGATCGGCTCGTCGGCCGACCCCCGCGTCGATCTCAGACGGACATGGGCGCGGTGGAGTGGATGCGCTCGCCGATGTCGCCGCGCGCCGCGCGGGACAGGAGTTTGTTGAGCGCACCCAGATAGGCGCGGGCCGACGCGACCAGAGTATCGGGATCGGCCGCCTTGGCGGTGACGGCGCGGCCTTCGGCGTCGGAGAGGCGGACCGAGACCTCCGCCTGTGCGTCCGTGCCTTCGGTCACGGCATGCACCTGATAGAGCTCCAGCTTCGCCTCATGCGGCACGAGAGCCTTCACGGCGTTGAAGATGGCGTCGACCGGGCCGTTCCCCGTCGATTGCAGCGTGCGATGCGTGCCGTCGATATCGAGCGCCATCGTGGCCAGCTGCGGCCCCTGAGTGCCCGCGACGATCGTCAAGGAGACGAGCTTGATGCGGTCATGCGCGGTCACGATCTCGTCGTCGACGAGCGCTTCGATATCCTCGTCATAGACGTGCTTCTTGCGGTCGGCGAGATCCTTGAAGCGCTTGAACGCGTCCTCGATCGCATTCTCGCCCAGCTCGTAGCCGAGTTCCTTGAGCTTTTCGCGGAAGGCGTGGCGGCCCGAATGCTTGCCCATGACCAGAGACGTCTTCAGCACGCCGACCGATTCCGGCGTCATGATCTCGTAGGTCGTGGTGTTCTTCAGCATCCCGTCCTGATGGATGCCGCTCTCATGGGCGAAGGCGTTCCGGCCGACGATGGCCTTGTTGTACTGGACCGGGAAGGACGTCACCGCAGCGACGAGCTTCGAGGCGCGGTTCAGCATCGAGGAGTCGATCCCCGGATCGAAGGGCAGCGCGTCGCCGCGCGTCTTCAGCGCCATGACGATCTCTTCGAGCGCCGCATTGCCCGCGCGCTCGCCGATGCCGTTGATCGTGCATTCGATCTGCCGCGCGCCCGCCTTGACGCCCGCCAGCGAATTCGCGACCGCCATGCCGAGATC
>CAYNUN010000325.1:0-2968 GCA_964400345.1 uncultured Methylobacteriaceae bacterium | reverse complement strand
GGGTCTCTTACACCGGTCGCGCGGCTCCAGCCCGTCACCGTCGGCGGCGTCGTCGTGACCAATGCGACGCTCCACAACGAGGACGAGATCGCCCGCAAGGACGTGCGGATCGGCGACACGGTGATCGTGCAGCGGGCCGGCGACGTGATTCCGCAGATCGTCGGCGTGGTCGCGGAGAAACGGCCGGCCGGCGCGAAGCCTTATGAATTCCCGAAGCTCTGCCCGGCCTGCGGCAGCCATGCCGTGCGCGAGATCGACCCGAAGACGGGCAAGGAGGATGTGGTGCGCCGCTGCGCCGGCGGCCTCGTCTGCCCGGCGCAGGCGGTCGAACGCCTCAAGCATTTCGCGTCGCGCAACGCCTTCGACATCGAGGGGCTCGGCGACAAGCAGATCGAGGCCTTCCATCGCGACGGTCTGGTGACGCGGCCGCAGGACGTCTTCACGCTGCAGGCGCGCGACGCGCGGTCGCTGAAGAAGCTCAAGGACCGGGAAGGGTGGGGGTCGACGTCGGCCGCCAATCTTTTCGCCGCGATCGATGCGCGGCGAAGCGTGCCGCTCAACCGCTTCATCTTCGCGCTCGGCATCCGCCATGTCGGCGAGACCACGGCGAAGCTGCTGGCGCGGCGCTTCGGGACGGTCGAGGCGCTGCGCGACATCGGCGTCGCCGCCGCGGCCAAGGACGAGGCGGCGCTGGACGAACTGACCTCGGTCGAGGGGGTCGGACCCGTGGTCGCGGAAGCCGTCGCCGACTTCTTCGGCGAGGAGCACAATCTCGAAGTGCTGCGCGAATTGCTGGCCGAGGTGACGCCCGAAGCGCTCGAGGCGGTCGCGACGGAAAGCCCGGTCGCGGGCAAGACGATCGTCTTCACGGGCGCCTTGGAGCGCATGAGCCGCGACGAGGCCAAGGCCATGGCCGAGCGGCTCGGGGCGAAGGTGTCCGGCTCGGTGTCGAAGAAGACCGATCTCGTCGTGGCCGGCCCCGGCGCAGGTTCGAAGCTCGCCGACGCGAAAAAGCACGGTGTCGAGGTGATCGACGAGGACCAGCGGTTCCGGCGGGTGGGCGGCTAGCGGGGCCGCCATTGCCGTGCCGGTTCGCTCGTTCGCTGATCGGGAAGGTCCCAGACCGTTCGCATCTTCTCGAAGCCGGCCGGTGAGGCGCATCCCTTCTCCCGCAAGGGGAGAAGGGCGCTCACCTTGACCCCGACAAGCGCACGGTCCGCGAGGAACGCATCACCCGATCGGGCGTGTCGCCTCGTCGAGCCAAGCCCGCGTCTCCGCATCGACCAGCGGGCCGATCTTCGCGCGGACGTCGGCGTGATAGGCGTCGAGCCATGCGATCTCTTCGGCCGTGAGCAGAGCCTTCTCCACGGGAGCGAGATCGATCGGGGCGAAGGTCAGCGTCTCGAAGCCGTACATCTCACGCTCCGCGCCCGCGATCGCCCGCTTCTCGACCAGAACAAGATTCTCGATCCGGATGCCGAAGGCGCCCTCGCGGTAGTAGCCGGGTTCGTTCGAGAGGATCATGCCGGGTTCGAGCGGCGTCGTGCCGAGCTTCGAAATCCGCTGCGGTCCTTCATGCACCGAGAGGAAGCTGCCGACGCCGTGGCCGGTGCCGTGGTCGAAATCGGTTCCGATCTCCCAAAGCGCGCGGCGGGCGAAGGCGTCGATCTGCGCACCGGACACGCCCTTCGGGAAGACCGTGCGGGAGATCGCGATCATGCCCTTCAGCACGCGGGTGTAGCGGTCGCGCATTTCGGGCGTCGTCGTGCCGACGGCGACCGTGCGCGTGATGTCGGTGGTTCCGTCCTCGTATTGGCCGCCCGAGTCGATGAGGTAGAGACCCGGCGTAATCGGCGCGTTCGAGGTTTCGCGGACGCTGTAATGCGGCAAAGCGGCATGGGCTCCCGCTGCGGAGATCGAGGGGAAGGAGACGTCCTTCAGCGCACCCGTCGCGATCCTGAAGCCTTCGAGCGCGACGGCGGCGTCGATCTCGGTGAGGCCGCCCTTCGGCGCTTCGCGGGCGAGCCAAGCCAGGAAGCGGGTCACCGCCGCGCCGTCGCGCAGATGGGCGGCGCGGGCGCCGGCGATCTCCGTCCCGTTCTTGGCGGCCTTCATCAGCGCGACGGGATCGGTGCCGACATCCGCCGTGCCGCCCGCGGTCTCCAAGGCCGAGACGATCCGGACGGAAGCGGAGGCCTGATCGAAACGCACCTTCGCGCCCGCGCGACCGAGCAGCGCGAGCGCGTCGTCGAGGCCCGCGGGTTCGGCGATCTCGGCGACTTCGGCCAAGGCGTTCCGGACCGCATTCGAAAGCTTGCGGCCGTCGATGAAGATCGTCGGGCGGCCTTCGCGGGGGAGCAGCGCGCGGCCGAGCGGCAGCGGCGTGTGCGAGACGTCGCCGCCGCGGATGTTGAAGATCCATGCAAGCGCATGCGGATCGGTGACGGCGAGCGCGTCGACCCCGAGCATCCGCAGCTTTCCGCGGATCGCCTCGATCTTCTCCGCCGCGGGGACGCCCGCGAAGCGTTCGGGATGCAGGACGACGGCCGCGAGGGGCTGTTCGGGCCGGGCCGTCCAGACGGCATCCACGGGGTTGCGGTCGACCGGAACGAGTTCGGACCCGGCGCGGATGCAGGCGGCTTCGATCTTGCGGATGGAATCGCGCGTGTGCAGGGCGGGGTCGTAGCCCAGCCGCGAGCCCGGCTTCAGCGCGCCGCGGAGCCAGTCTTCCGGCGCGGTCTCTCCCGCGTTCAGCCCCACGAAGATCGCAGGGTCGAGCTGCTCGCGGATCTGCACCGCATAGCGGCCGTCGCTGAACACGGCGGCCGTCTCCGTGAGCACGATCGCGAGACCCCACGAACCGGTGAAGCCCGTCAGAAAGGCGAGGCGCTCGTTGCAGGCCGGGACATATTCGTTCTGGTACTCGTCCGATCGCGGGACGACGAAACCGTCGAGGCCTTCTGCTGCG
>CAYNUN010000324.1:311-2970 GCA_964400345.1 uncultured Methylobacteriaceae bacterium | reverse complement strand
TTGGTTTCGGGACGATCGTCGCAGCCGACCAGCACATGGGAATTCGCCCAACCGTCCGGCGTGGCGGGGACCGGAACGCGGAGCGCGACCAGATCGCCCGTAGGCAGCGCGGCGACGCGCAGATCGACTTCCGCCGCGGCGCCCGCGGGCGGTCCGTCCCGGAAATGGCGGGCGACATGCGCGCCGAAGGCCTCTTCGGACATCGGCTGCGCCGCGGCGCTCGAAAGGCCGGCCAGAAGGGCGAGGGAAACGGAAACGGAACGCATGACACTTCCTCGACCGAGGGCTCGGGATGCGGCCAGGATGGCGAGCGCAGCTCTGCATGTAAAGCACGGCTCGTTTTCCGCTTATGCAATCGAGGTTTGCATTTCCGGCAGAAGACAAGACGTGGATGCCCGCATGCGCGGGCATGACGGGGAGATGATCCCGGCGGGGGACGCGGCATCGCTTGACAGGTCGGCGCATCGATCGCTGAATCGCTGCACGCGATCCGGGCTTGGACTTTCCCGGAGCCCCACCGAAGACCCCGCATCCCGCGGCTCTCGAGGGCCGAGGCGAGGGAGACGGGCCATGACGGATCAGGCGCGGCGCGAAGGAGCGGTATCGCTCGTCTCCCCGAGGTCGGCATGAACGCCGCCAAGGACAAGCTGGCGCAGGGCCGGGCTCTTCTCGCGGTCAATCCGCTGGGAACGGCGCTGCCCGTCGTCGACGCGATCGGCAAGCACGGGGCGGACGTGCTCTTCATCGATTGCGAGCGCACCGCGGTCTCGGTCGAAGGGGCCTATCTGATGGCCCGCGCCGCGAAGGCGGCGGGCGTGACCTCGGTGATCCGGAGCCATTCGCGCGAGACGGCGGATCTCGTGCGTTATTTCGACTGCGGAGCGGAAGGCTTGATCCTGCCGCAGGTGGAGACGCGCGAGGAGGCGGCGGCGCTGGTCGCGGCGGCGCGTTACGCGACGCGCGGCAAGGAGGCGGACCAGCTCCTGATCGCGCAGATCGAGACGGTGGGCGGCGTCGAGCGGCTCGATGCGATCCTGGAGACGCCGGGCATCGATCTCTTCCTCGTCGGCCCGAACGATCTCGCCCATTCCATGGGCTTTCTCGGCGACACGTCGCGCCCGGAGGTGGTGGAGACGGTCGATGCCGTGACGGCGCGCATCCGCGCGCGCGGTCTGCGCTTCGGCCTGCCCGTGACCGCGGCGAGCGCCGCGGGCTGGCGGGCGAAGGGCGCGCAATTCCTGTTCACCACGGTCGAACAGTTGATCGGCACGGGCATCGCCGCGGTCCGGAAGGAGGGGCCGTGAGCGGCCCGTACAGGGTCGGTCGAAGGCGATTTCGAAGGCGCCGCGATTCGTGTCGGCGAGGGCCCGGACGATCGCCCCGCAACGCGGCGGCTTGACGAGGATCACGCGGTCGCCCGTCCGCAGGACGGCGGAAGCGGAGGCGTTGCGGTCGGGCCCGATCCGGACCTTGACCGGCGGCCGCGATCCGCCCGACAAGGGATTCGGACCTCGGTTTCGGATGCCGTCCGGGTCCGCCCCCTTCGGAGACGCACCGCATGAACGATTTCCGCAGCGACGACGCCCGGCCCAATTCGCTCGAAGCGCGCGACAAGGCCTCGGTCGTGCACGGGCTGACCAATCTGCGCCGGCATATGGAGGCCGGACCGAAGGTCATCGAAAGCGGCCGAGGCGTGATGGTCCGCGACATCGAGGGGAAGGAATATATCGAGGGCATGTCGGGCCTGTGGTGCATTTCGCTGGGCTACGGCGAGAAGCGCCTCGTGAAGGCCTGCAGCGAGCAGATGGAGAAGCTCGCCTACGGCCATCTCACCAACGGCCGCTCGCATCCGCCCGTGATCGAACTCGCGGAAAAGCTCGTCTCGATCGCGCCGATGCCGACGGCGCGCGTCTGGTTCGCGAATTCGGGCTCGGAGTCGGCCGACTGCGCCGCGCGGCTCTGCTGGTATTACTGGAACGCCGCGGGCAAGCCCGAGCGGCGGAAATTCCTCGCCCATCGCAAGGCCTATCACGGCAACACCATCGCCTCGGCCAGCCTGACGGGCGCGGATTACGCGCATGACCAGTTCAATCTGCCGCTCGACGGTTTTCTGCATGTGCGCTGCCCGGACTTCTTCGACGAGGGTGCGCCGGGCGAAACCGAGGCGGAGTTCACCGCACGGCTGCTGCGGGAGCTGGAAGAGCGGATCCTCGCGGAAGGGCCGGAGACGATCGCGGCCTTCTTCACCGAGCCGATCCTCGCGGCGGGCGGGGTCATCGTGCCGCCCGCAGGCTATTTCGAAGGGCTGCAGGCGATCCTGCGCCGTTACGACATCCTGCTCGTCGCCGACGAGGTGGTGACGGCCTTCGGCCGGACGGGCGAGATGTTCGGCAGCACGACCATGGGGCTTTCGCCCGATCTGCTCGTCTGCGCGAAGGGGCTTTCGAGCGCCTATTTCCCGATCTCGGGGCTGCTGATCAACGGCCGGGTGTTCGACGCCATGCTGGCGCAGAGCGACCGGCTGCCGCTGTTCGGCCTGACCATGACCTATTCGGGCCATCCGGTGGGCGCCGCCGTCGCGCGCGAGGCGATCCGCATCTATGAGGAGGACCGGATCGTCGAGCGGTTGCGGCGGCTGGAGCCCGTTTTCTTGGACGGG
>CAYNUN010000324.1:0-301 GCA_964400345.1 uncultured Methylobacteriaceae bacterium | reverse complement strand
CGGGCTGCGCCGGAGGCTCGGCGACATCGACATGGTGGGCGTGATCCGCGGGCGGGGACTGCTCGCGGGCGTGCGGCTCGTCGAAAGCCGCGCGCCGCGGCGCGTCTTCGCGCCCGAACGGCGGATCGGACCCGCCGTCGCTCAGGCGGCGGAACGCAACGGGCTGTTCGTGCGCGCGATCGGCGACACGATCGCGCTGTGCCCGCCGCTGATCATCGACGAAGGCGAGATCGCCATGCTGATCGACCGTCTCGGCGACGCGATCGAAACCACGGCGCGGAGCCTGTGAGAGGCGGCCGCG
>CAYNUN010000323.1:0-2989 GCA_964400345.1 uncultured Methylobacteriaceae bacterium | reverse complement strand
CGGCATCGCGAAGGGGCTTGGGCCTTCATCAAGCTCGCGGAAAGAGGCGCGGGCGGGGCGCTCGCCCATTGGCTCGTCGAACGGCTCGATGCTTCCGATCCTCTGCTCGCGGCCGACAGGGCCCGTCTCGCCGCCGTGCGCGCCGCCCGGACGGAAACCGCGCAGCTCTATTTCGATCGCCACGCCGCCGATTGGGACCGCATCCGCTCCCTTCACGCATCCGACGAGGCCGTCGAACAGGCGATCCGGCAGACGGTGGGGAACGAGTCCGTCGGCTCCGTCCTCGATCTGGGCACGGGCACCGGGCGCATGCTGGCGCTGCTCGCACCGCAGGCGCGGCGGCTCACGGGCGTCGACGCGAACCATGCGATGCTTGCCGTCGCCCGCGCCAATCTGGAGGCCGCGGGCCTGCGCCGCGTCGAACTCCGGCAGGGCGACATCCACGCGCCGCCCGTCGAGCGTGACGCCTTCGATCTCGTCGTCATCCATCAGGTGCTGCATTATCTCGACGATCCCGCCCGCGCGTTGCGCGAGGCGGCGGCGCTGCTCGCGCCGGGCGGGCGCATCCTGATCGTCGATTTCGCGCCCCACCGGCTCGAATTCCTGCGCGAGGCGCATGCGCATCGGCGTCTGGGCTTCGCTCATGAACAGATGCGCGCCTGGCTCGCCGAGGCGGGGCTCGACTGCGAGCGCGAGCTCGATCTCGCGCCGCCCGAGGCCGACGCCGAACGCCTCACCGTTTCACTCTGGCTCGGGCGCGATCGTCGTCCGAAGCGTGTCGTTTCCATCGAAAAGGAGGTCGCGTGATGTCGTCCGAAGTGCGTCGGTCCCGCCGCCACGGCCAACGGGGCATCCATGTGTCCTTCGAATTCTTCCCGCCGAAGAATGCCGAGATGGAGACGGCCCTCTGGGAGTCGGTCGAGCGCCTCGCGCCGCTCGCCCCGCAATTCGTCTCCGTTACCTATGGCGCGGGCGGCTCGACCCGCGAGCGCACCCACGCCACCGTGGAGCGGATCATCAAGGAGACGACGCTCAAGCCCGCCGCGCATCTCACCTGCGTCGGCGCGTCGCGCGCCGAAGTCGACGAGGTCGTCACGGCCTACAAGGAGGCGGGCGTCCGCCACATCGTGGCGCTGCGCGGCGATCCCGCGGGCGGCATCGGCACGCCCTACGAGGCCCATCCCGACGGCTACCGCTCGACGGCCGAACTCGTCGCCGGCATCCGCCGCATCGGCGATTTCGACGTCTCCGTCTCCGCCTATCCCGAGAAGCACCCCGAAAGCGCGAGCTTCGAGGCCGACATCGACGTGCTGAAGGCCAAGGTCGATGCGGGCGCGACCCGCGCGATCACCCAATTCTTCTTCGACAACGACGTCTATCTGCGCTTCCTCGACAAGGTCCGCGCGCGGGGCATCAACATCCCGATCCTGCCCGGCATCGTGCCCGTGCAGAACTTCAAGCAGACCGCGGGCTTCGCCGCGCGCTGCGGCGCGTCGATCCCCTTCTGGCTCGCCGAGCGCTTCGACGGGCTCGAAAACGATCCCGCGACCCGCCGCCTCATCGCCGCCGCTGTGGCGGCCGAGCAGGTCATCGATCTCATCGATGCCGGCGTCCGCGACTTCCACTTCTACACGATGAACAAGGCCGATCTCGTCTATGCGATCTGCCGGCTGATCGGCATCCGCCCGGCCGCGGAGGCGCGCGCCACCGCGGCGGCCTGACGTCCTTTCATCGATTCTCTTCAGAGGTTTCGCTCATGTCCTTCACGCCCCGTCTCACCGCCGCCGAGAGCCTGCGCAAGGCCGCCGCCGAGCGCATCCTCGTGCTCGACGGCGCGATGGGCACCGAGATCCAGAACCTGAAACTCGACGAAGCCGCCTTCCGCGGCGAGCGCTTTTCGGGCTTCGATCGGGACGTGAAGGGCAACAACGACCTTCTGATCCTCACCCAACCCGACGCGATCCGCGCCATCCACCTCACTTATTTCGAGGCGGGCGCGGACATCGTGGAGACCAACACCTTCTCCTCCACCACGATCGCCCAGGCCGATTACGGCATGGAGGCGCTCGCTTATGAACTCAACCGCGAAGGCGCGCGTCTCGCCCGCGAGGCCGCCGCCGAAGCCGAGAAGCGCGACGGCCGCCCGCGCTTCGTCGCGGGCGCGGTGGGGCCGACGAACCGCACCGCGTCGATCTCGCCCGACGTCAACAATCCGGGCTTCCGCGCCACGAGCTTCGACGAACTCCGCATCGCCTATGCGGAGCAGATCACCGGCCTCGTCGACGGCGGGTCGGACCTGATCCTGATCGAGACGATCTTCGACACGCTCAACGCCAAGGCCGCCGTCTTCGCCTGCCGCGAAGTCTTCAAGGCCAAGGGCTTTTCGCTCCCGATCATGATCTCGGGCACGATCACGGACCTCTCCGGCCGCACGCTGTCCGGCCAGACGCCGACCGCCTTCTGGAACGCGCTGCGCCATGCCGAGCCCTTCTCGATCGGGCTCAATTGCGCGCTCGGGGCCAAGGAGATGCGCGCGCATATCCAGGAGATCGCGAAGGTCGCCGACACGCTCGTCTGCGCCTATCCGAATGCAGGTCTGCCCAACGAATTCGGCCTCTACGACGAGAGCCCCGACGCCACCGCCAAGCTCATCGCGGAATTCGCCGATGCGGGGCTCGTCAACATCGTCGGCGGCTGCTGCGGCACCACGCCCGGCCATATCCGCGCCATCGCCGAAGCCGTGAAGGGCAAGGCCCCGCGCGTCGTTCCCGCCGTCCCCCGCCGCATGCGGCTCGCCGGTCTCGAGCCCTATGAGCTTGCGCCCGAAATCCCCTTCGTGAACGTGGGCGAGCGCACCAACGTCACCGGGTCCGCCAAGTTCCGCAAACTCATCACCGCGGGCGACTACGCCGCCGCCCTCGACGTCGCGCGCGAACAGGTCGAGAACGGCGCGCAGATCATCGACGTCAACATGGACGAGGGCCTTCTC
>CAYNUN010000322.1:2111-3011 GCA_964400345.1 uncultured Methylobacteriaceae bacterium | reverse complement strand
CCCTTCTCCCCTTGCGGGAGAAGGTGGCGCGAAGCGCCGGATGAGGGGTCGCACGCTTTTTTCCCTCGAGGCCCACGTGCGGGCCTCGCCTGCAATCAACGCCCATCGAAAAACCCCTCATCCGGCCCGCCGCCGGCGGTCCACCCCGGATCAAGTCCGGGGCAGGCTCTTCTCCCGCAAGGGGAGAAGGGGCGCGCTCGCCCGCCGCGGCGTCGCCTTCGACGATCGTCAGCGTTCCCGCGCTCGGCTTCAGCAGCCCTGCGACCAAGCGCAGCAGCGTGGACTTCCCCGCCCCGTTCGGACCGATCACGGCCAGCGCCTCGCCGGCCGCGACCGCGAAGGACAGATCGCGGAACACGACGCGTCCGGAGCGCTCGCAGGCGAGGTCTTCCGCGATGAGGCGCATGTCGGGTCGTACCGGAACGAGCCCGTGGACGACGGGCGGGAATACTTTCGTCCCTGTAGCGGCTTCGCCGGAAAAATTCTATAGATCGCGACGGCTGCGCCGATGCGCTGATCCTGGCGCGGGGAACTCGGGCACTCCCGGGGCGGCGCGTGCGTCGAGCACAACGGCCGATGCGAACAAGAACCCCGAGAGGATTCACGCCGTGACCACTTCCCTGGACAGCTTCAAGAGCCGCAAGAAGCTCAAGGTCGGCACCAAGACCTATGTCTATTATTCGCTCAAGGAGGCCGAAAAGAACGGCCTCGCGGGCATTTCGCAGCTTCCCTTCTCGCTGAAGGTGCTGATCGAGAACCTTCTGCGCTTCGAGGACGGCCGCACCGTCACCAAGCAGGACATCGTCGCCGCCGCCGATTGGGCGAAGAGCAAGGGCAAGTCCCAGCTCGAGATCGCTTTCCGTCCGGCCCGCGTGCTGATGCAGGACTTCACCGGCGTTC
>CAYNUN010000322.1:0-2101 GCA_964400345.1 uncultured Methylobacteriaceae bacterium | reverse complement strand
CCGCCGTGGTCGATCTCGCCGCCATGCGCGACGCGATGAACGCGCTCGGCGGCGACCCGAAGAAGATCAACCCGCTCGTCCCCGTCGATCTCGTCATCGACCATTCGGTCATCGTCGACGAATTCGGCACGCCCAAGGCCTTCAAGCAGAACGTCGATCTCGAATACGCCCGCAACGGCGAGCGCTACCGCTTCCTGAAATGGGGCCAGCAGGCTTTCGAGAACTTCGCCGTCGTGCCGCCCGGCACCGGCATCTGCCACCAGGTCAATCTCGAATACCTCTCCCAGACCGTGTGGACGCGGAAGGAGAAGATCAAGAATTCCAAGGGCAAGAGCGAGACCGTCGAGGTTGCCTATCCCGACACGCTCGTCGGCACCGATTCGCACACCACCATGGTCAACGGCCTCGCCGTGCTCGGCTGGGGCGTCGGCGGCATCGAGGCCGAGGCCGCCATGCTCGGCCAGCCGCAGTCCATGCTCATGCCGGAAGTCGTCGGCTTCCGTCTCACGGGCAAGGCCAAGGAAGGCATCACCGCGACCGACATCGTGCTCACGGTCACGCAGATGCTGCGCAAGAAGGGCGTCGTCGGCAAATTCGTCGAGTTCTTCGGCCCCGGCCTCAACGGCATGACGCTCGCCGACCGCGCCACCATCGCCAATATGGCTCCGGAATACGGCGCGACCTGCGGCTTCTTCCCGATCGACGAGGAAACGCTGTCCTATCTCTCGACCTCGAGCCGCAAGGCCCAGCGCATCGCGCTGGTCGAGAAATACGCCAAGGCGCAGGGCCTCTTCCGCACCAAGTCGACGCCCGATCCGGTCTTCACCGACACGCTCGAACTCGACCTCTCCACGGTTCAGCCCTCGCTCGCGGGTCCGAAGCGTCCGGAGGGCCGCGTTTCGCTCGACGCCGTCAAGACGGGCTTCGCCGCCGCGATGGAGACCGAATACAAGAAGGCCGTCGAGATCTCGAAGCGCGTCGCCGTCGACGGCAAGAATTTCGATCTCGGCCACGGCGACGTCGTGATCGCCGCGATCACATCCTGCACCAATACGTCGAACCCCTCGGTGCTGATCGGCGCGGGCCTGCTCGCCCGCAACGCCATCGCCAAGGGCCTTTCGACCAAGCCTTGGGTCAAGACCTCGCTCGCCCCCGGGTCGCAGGTCGTGGCCGAATATCTCGCCAATGCGGGCCTGCAGAAGCATCTCGACGGTCTCGGCTTCAACCTCGTCGGCTTCGGCTGCACCACCTGCATCGGCAATTCCGGTCCGCTGCCCGCCGAAATCTCGAAGGCGATCAACGAGAACGGCCTCGTCGCCGCGTCCGTGCTCTCGGGCAACCGCAATTTCGAAGGCCGCGTCTCTCCGGACGTGCAGGCGAACTATCTCGCCTCGCCGCCGCTCGTCGTCGCCTATGCTCTCGCGGGCTCGGTCCAGATCGATCTCTCCAAGGAGCCGATCGGCAAGGACAAGGCCGGCAAGCCTGTCTATCTCAAGGACATCTGGCCCTCCAACAAGGAGATCCAGGACTTCATCGCCAAGCACGTCACCAAGAAGATCTACAAGGCGAAATACGCCGACGTCTTCGCGGGCGACGACAATTGGCGGAAGGTCAGCGCGCCGCAGAGCCGCACCTATGTCTGGGAAGACAAGTCGACCTATGTGCAGAACCCGCCCTATTTCGCGGGCATCACGAAGACGCCGAAGCCCGTCACCGACATCAAGGGCGCGCGCATCCTCGGCCTGTTCGGCGACAAGATCACGACCGACCACATCTCCCCGGCCGGTTCGATCAAGGCGGCGTCGCCCGCGGGCAAATATCTGCTCGACAACGGCGTCCAGCCCGCCGACTTCAACCAGTACGGCACGCGCCGCGGCAATCATGAGATCATGATGCGCGGCACCTTCGCCAATATCCGCATCAAGAACTTCATGGTGAAGGATGCGGACGGCAACACGCCGGAAGGCGGACTGACGATCCACTACCCCACGGGCGAGCGGACCTTCATCTACGACGCGGCGATGAAATACGCGTCCGAGAACGTTCCGTTGGTCGTCTTCGCCGGCATCGAATACGGCAACGGCTCGTCGCGCGACTGGGC
>CAYNUN010000321.1:0-3014 GCA_964400345.1 uncultured Methylobacteriaceae bacterium | reverse complement strand
TTCATCGAAGGGCCGCGCAGCGTCAATTTCGAGCGTGATCGGGTTGAAGAGCGTCTTCTGGCCGCCGCCGCCGGGCTGACGGTTCCGGCGCTGCTCGTGCGGGGCGGATCGAGCGAATTGGTGTCCGAGGAGCATGCGGCCGAATTCATGGCGCTGGCTCCCGACGCGGAGATCGCGGATGTGGCGGGGGCGCGGCATATGGTGGCGGGCGACCGCAACGACGCCTTCAGCGCGGCGACGCTCGACTTCCTGAAGCGGCGGTTCCGCTGACCGGCGGACCCGGCCGCCTTGGCAAGGGACCGGGCTTCCCCTACCTGTCTTGTCCGATGTCAGTTCTCTACGGTGTTCCATGAGCCTTCAGCGCGCCCAAGACGTGACGGGGCAAGACGTGACGCGGAAAGACGCCGCGGGCGAGGCCGACGTCGCGCGGTTGGATCCGCTTTGGGGCCAGATCCGGCGCGAGGCGGGAGAAGCCGCGGCGGCCGACCCGATGATGGCGGGCTTTCTGCGGGCGGCCGTGCTCGACCGGGCGTCCTTCGCCGCGGCGGTGATCGGGCGCGTCGCGGCGCGGCTGGCGCATCCGGCGGTGCCGCTCGAAGCGATCGAAGAGGCTTATGAAGCGCTTCTCGCAAGGCGTCCGGATCTGTTGGACGACGTGCGCGCCGATCTGCTCGCCGTCGCGGATCGCGACCCGGCATGCCTCCGGCTCGTCGAACCGCTGCTGTATTTCAAGGGTTTCCATGCGCTGCAGACGCATCGTCTCGCGCATGCGCTGTGGAACGAATGGCGGAAGGATTTCGCGCTTTATCTCCAGAGCCGTTCCTCGGAAATCTTCCAGACCGACATCACTCCCGCCGCGGTGATCGGGAAGGGCGTGTTCCTCGACCATGCGACCGGGCTCGTGGTCGGCGCGACGGCGGTGATCGAGGACGACGTCTCGATCCTGCAGGACGTGACGCTGGGCGGCACGGGCAAGGAGCGCGGCGATCGCCATCCCAAGATCCGGCGGGGCGTGCTGATCGGCGCGGGCGCGAAGATTCTCGGCAATATCGAGGTCGGGCGCTGCGCGCGCGTCGCGGCGGGCTCGGTCGTGCTGAACGACGTGCCGCACAACACGACGGTGGCGGGCGTTCCGGCCAAGGTGGTGGGCGAAGCGGGCTGCGCGGAGCCCGCGCGGACCATGGACCAGATCCTCGCCGAGAAGGCCGGCGGTTGAAATTCAGGCCCTCGCGGATACTTGCGAGGGTTGCGGCGCGGCGTTCGACGTGGCAATCCCCGCGCTCGCGGAGCCGCACCGTTCCGGAGTTCGCGACGACCGAAAACGGAAGTGCCATGGACAAGACCGAACTTCTCAAGCTTCAGGACTATCTGCGCCGCCTCTACGGCAATGCGCAGATCAAGGTCGTCGCGCGGCCGAAAAAGACGGATTCCGCCGAGGTGATGATCGGCGACGAGTTCGTCGGCATCATTTCGCTGGACGACGAGGACGGCGACCGTTCCTTCGTCTTCACGATGTCGATCCTCGAGGACGACCTCGCGGACTGACGCGGCGAGGCGGGCGGACCGAGGGCATGAACATCGAACCCGACACTCTGATCGACCTGAACGGGGTCTCTTTCGGCCATGGCCGAACGATGCTCTTCGAGGGACTCGATCTCCGGATCCGGCGGGGCCAGCTGGTCGCCGTGATCGGCTCGTCGGGCGTGGGCAAGACCACTCTGCTTCGGCTGATCGGCGGACAGATCGTCGCGACGAAGGGGGCGGTCCGGGTCGACGGCGTCGATGTCGGCAGGCTCGACCGCAAGGGTCTCTTCGCGCTGCGCCACCGGATGGGAATGCTCTTCCAGCAGGGCGCGCTGTTCACCGATCTGAGCGTGTTCGACAACGTCGCCTTTCCCTATCGCGAGAACACCGATCTGCCCGAAAGCATGATCCGGACCCTGGTGCTGCTGAAGCTCGAGACGGTCGGGCTGCGCGGCGCGGCGTCGGTGATGCCGTCTCAATTGTCGGGCGGCATGGCGCGGCGCGTGGCGCTCGCACGGGCCATCGCGCTCGATCCGATGCTGATGATGTATGACGAGCCGTTCACGGGCCTCGATCCGATCTCGGTCGGCATGGTCGGCCGGCTCATCCGGCGGCTCAACGACGCCTTCGACATGACGTCCATCGTCGTGACGCATGATCTCAACGAATCGCTGCTCATCGCCGATCGGGTGATCCTCGTGGCCGATCGGCGCGTGTATGCCGATATGACCCCGGCCGAACTCCGCACCGCGCAGGACCCTTTCGTCCGGCAATTCGTCGACGGCGCTTTCGAGGGGCCCGTCCCGTTCCATCAACCCGCCCCGCCGCTCGCCGAGGATCTGTTCGACCGTGCCGCGCATCGTCACTGACGCTTTGGGAGATCTCGGCGGCGCGATGATCGACGGCCTCGGCCGGCTCGGTCGCGGGGCGCTGTTCTTCGGCCGGGTGCTCGGCGTCAGCCATCGCGTGCTGCGGCGGTTCGGCCAGGTGGCGAGCGAGATGCGCGCCTCCGGCGTGCGCTCGGTGCTGATCATCGTCGTGTCCGGCCTGTTCGTGGGCATGGTGCTGGCGGTGCAGGGCCATGACGTGCTGCAGCGTTTCGGCGCTTCCGAATCGCTCGGCGTGCTGGTCGCGCTGTCGCTGGTGCGCGAATTGGGGCCCGTGGTGACGGCGCTGCTGTTCGCCGGGCGCGCGGGATCGGCGATCGCGGCCGAGATCGGGCTGATGCGGGCGACCGATCAGCTCTCCGCGATGGAGATGATGGCGGTCGATCCGGTCGCGCGGATCGTGGGGCCTCGCTTCTTCGGCGCGGTGTTCTCGATGCCGCTGCTGGCCGCGATGTTCTCGGTGCTCGGGATCTTCGGCGCATGGCTGATCGGCGTGCGGCTCATCGGCATCGATTCGGGCTCGTTCTGGTCCCAGATGCAGGCGACGGTGGATTTCCGCCATGACGTGCTCAACGGCCTGCTGAAAAGCGTGGTGTTCGGGAT
>CAYNUN010000320.1:0-3040 GCA_964400345.1 uncultured Methylobacteriaceae bacterium | reverse complement strand
AACCCGTCGTCGACGGTTTCCGGAACTATCAGAAGACGCATTTCACCACGTCGGCGGAAGAACTCCTCGTCGACAAGGCGCAGCTTCTGACCTTGTCGGCCCCGGAAATGACGGCGCTCGTCGGCGGTCTCCGCGTGCTCGGCGCCAACCATTCCGGCACGCAGGGCGTGTTCACGCAGCGGGTCGAGACGCTGACGAACGACTTCTTCGTCAATCTGCTCGACATGAACGTCGCGTGGAAGTCCGTGAACGACTACGACGACGCGTTCGAAGGCCGGGACCGCAAGACGGGCGAGGTGAAGTGGACGGCGTCGCGCGTCGACCTCGTCTTCGGCTCGAATTCACAGCTCCGCGCCATCGCCGAGGTCTATGCCCAGGACGACTCCAAGGAGCGCTTCCTGCGCGACTTCGTCGCCGCTTGGACCAAGGTGATGGAACTCGACCGCTTCGACCGCGCCTGAGCCGCGCGACGGGGCTTCGCGCCCCGTCCTCCGTTCGTCATGAGGCGGCGCATCGGGACACCGATGCGCGGCCTTCTTCATGATGCGACACTCTCGGCCTCATGATTCGCGAGGAACCATCGGAATGACCCTGCCGACCTCCATGCGCCGCATCCGCTTCACCGCGCCGGGCGGCCCCGACGTGATCGCCGTCGAGACGGGCCCCGTGCCGACGCCCGGCGTCGGACAGGTGCTGATCGAGGTCGTCGCGGCGGGCGTGAACCGCCCGGACTGCCTGCAGCGGGCGGGCGGCTATCCACCGCCGCCGGGCGCGACGGAGATTCCGGGCCTCGAAGTGTCGGGCCGCATCGTCGCGCTGGGCGAGGGCGCGGCCGGGCTCGCGATCGGAGACGAGGTCTGCGCGCTGGTGATCTCGGGCGGCTATGCGGAATACTGCGTCGCCGATGCGGCGCTCTGCCTGCCCGTGCCGAAGAGCGTCACGCTCGTCGATGCGGGCGGCCTGCCGGAAAACGTCTTCACCGTGCATGACAACGTGTTCACGCGCGGGCGGTTGAAGGCGGGCGAGACCTTCCTCGTGCATGGCGGATCGAGCGGCATCGGCTATACGGCGATCCAGCTCGCCAAGCGCGCGGGCGCGACCGTGTTCACCACCGCGGGCTCGGCGGAGAAATGCGCCTTCTGCCTGTCCATGGGGGCCGATGCGGCGATCGACTACAAGACCGAGGATTGGCCCGCCCGCATCCGCGAACTGACGGACGGGAAGGGCGTCGACGTGATCCTGGATATGGTCGGCGGACCTTATATCCGGCAGAATCTGGCGGCGTTGGCCTTCGAAGGACGGCTCGTCCAGATCGCCTTTCTGCAGCAGGCCAAGGTCGAGGCTTTCGACTTCATGCCCTTGATGCTGCGGCGGCTGACCATGACCGGATCGACCCTGCGCCCGCGCTCCGTGGCGCTGAAGGCGGCGATCGCGGAGCGGCTCCGGGCCGAGGTCTGGCCGCTGTACGACGCGGGCGAGGCGAAGGTCGTCGTGCATGCGACCTTCCCGCTCGAGCGGGCGCGGGACGCGCATGCGCTGATGGAATCGAGCGCGCATGTGGGCAAGATCCTGCTCCTGACCGGGCGGTGAGGCCGCTCACGACGGGAGCGGCGCTTCGGCGGGCGCGATCACGGCGAGCGCCGCGCGCCGGATGCGGAACGAGGCGGGCGTCGTGGTGCGCAGTTCGCCGTCGGCGTTGACGGGGCGTGGTCGGCGCGTGCGAAGCTCGAAGGCGGGGCTGCGGGCGTGTCTGACGTCCGACCAGTGGACATGCCGGCCCGAGCGCAGCGCCCAGCCGATGAGCGCGAGCCGCCAGAGACGCGTCGTCTCCAAGCTGTAGAGATCCAGAAGACCGTCGTCGATGCGCGCGGCGGGCGCGATCGTCAGGCCGCCGCCGTGATGGCGGCCGTTGCCGACCGTCACCATCAGGCTGCGCGCGGCGATCGGGCCGTCGAGACCGCGGATGACGACGGCGAAGCTGCGCGCCCGCAGGATCAGCCGCAGCGCCGCGAAAAGATAACCGCCCCGCCCGAAGCGTCGCTTGGAGTCGGGCGTCAGCGCGGCGGCGAGATCGGCGGAGAGCCCGATCCCGGCGGCGTTCAGAAAGGCGATGTCGTTGACGAAGCCCACATCGATGCGTCGCACATGGCCGTCGGCCACGACGCGCGCCGCCGCGGCGGGATCGAGCGGGATCCCGATCGTCCGCGCGAAGTCGTTGGCGGTGCCGAGCGGCAGGACGCCCAAGGCGACGGGAGTGTCCACGAGTTCCGCCGCGATCGCGCTCAAGGTGCCGTCCCCGCCGCCCGCGACGACCAGATCGGTATCGGGGGACCGTGCCCGCACGGCCCGCACGAGGGTCGGGGCATCGCCCGCGACATGCGCGACGACGACCACGCCCGCGGCGCGGAGCAGCGCTTCGGGCGCGGCGGGCGAGGCGCCCGCGCGGCTTCCCGGATTGACCAGCAGCAGCGCCTTGCGCAAGGGAGCACATCCTTCGGCCGAGTCCTTTGCAGAACGTGCCGCGGGCCCGATCGTTCGGACGCGCACCCTCGCGGCGCTGCGGGCGGGGAGGGGAGCGACGGGGCGGCAGGGACGCCCCGATCGGTGAGGCTCTGGTGAACGGAAGCGCGTGGCCCTGCAGGAACCGGAGCGCCTCCGCGGCCGGATCCCCCCGCCGGCAAGGCTCCGGACCAAGACGACGGCGCCTCGAAGATGGGCGGCCTGTGGAAAACATATATAATCGACTGATTCATATGACGTTTTCAAAACAACGACTGAAAAAAAGGCGTTCTGCCGAAAAAATCCGCCGAAGCGCGTTGACAGCGGAAACGGCCGTCCACTATATACGCCCCATCGACGGCGGCGCTGCGAGCACTTCGGTGAGGCGGCGCCCGGTTCGATGTCTCCGCAGAAAGGGGCGCATGTTTCGCCCGGCCCGCGAGGGTTGGGACAATGAACGCGTCCGTTCGATGAGACAAAGGTCGAGAGATCGTCCTTCGCTGTTTGACAATTGAAGAAGAAGAAGAAAGAGAAACGCAGG